>JBMYWL010000214.1:0-2293 GCA_049607365.1 Alphaproteobacteria bacterium
TTGGAGACGTTCGAAAAAGCCCGCCGAACGACAACGATAAGGTGTTACACCACTGGGGGCAGTCGGAAGGTGGCATGCTGGACATAATTGAGACTTTTACTTACCCCGGCCAGATGATCGTCGACCCATTCTGCGGATCAGGAACTACTGGTATCGCGGCCGTAAGAGCAAACCGCTTGTTTTTGGGCGCGGACATTTCAGAGGATGAAATCAAATCCTCAGCGCTGCGACTTAAGGAGTTTGTAGAAAGTGCAGCAGCGTAGCTCAGATGGTACGCGCATGGAGCGGACTGGCTGGCGCGATGAATCCATCAGCCGCCGTCATAGAGATTGGGGTTTCAACTGCCCAGCGGTTGATTTGGATTTTTTGGTGGTTGAGTACAACCTGGGTAAGCCTGTGGCGTTGATTGAGTACAAGCACTTCAAGGCGCAAAAGCCAAATTTCAAACACGCCACTTATCGAGCGTTACGAGAACTGGGCGATATTTCAGGACTGCCCTTCATGGTGGCTTTCTATTGGCCAGAGAGCTGGTCATTCTGCGTTAGCCCGCAGAATCAGATTGCTCGCGACTGGTTTGGCGAATGGGAGCCGTTGACAGAGTATGACTACGTGAACCGGCTTTATGAGATGCGTCAGTTGGTACTTGACACCAACATCAAAGGAAAGCTTTTGAGGGTTATGCCGCCACACGCGGCCTAGAAAGAAAAAACCCGCCATGGAGGACGGGTTTAGAGCTGTGCTGGCTCAAGAACAAGGAAATTGTACACAAATGGGTGGTGTAGTTCAAGAAAGACCGGATTGCTTTTTAAAAACGCGGCACTGCTGACCACTTGCAACCGTGACCATGAACCGCTTCGGTGTGTTCGTCAGTCAAAGGAATTGGCTGTTGCCTTCGGGCAGGGGAGAACGACGATTATCCAGGGTTTTTGACCCTTCCGCGTAAAAGCGGCCATGTTTATTGGATTGTATTCATGGGGAGAAAGTGGTCTTGCTGTGCCTTTAAATCTACCTGGGGGTATGTGTGTACGAAATTAACGAAGAATACTGGCAAATATGGACCGAATGGCGAAGGAAGGAAAAGCGTAAAAAGGTGACGCCGACTGCTGAAAAAATGCAAAGGGCGAAGCTTGCGAAACACCCGCCCGACATTCAAAGGCGAATGATAGAGCAAAGCATTGAAAACGATTACCAGGGTTTATTCGAGGTGAAACATGAAAACAGCAGGCCAGCTAATAGAACAACTTCCGAAAAGCACGCAGCCGCAAGCAACTGGTGAGCTTCGCTGGCCGCAGCCATGCAGGGAATTGGTTGACTGGTTTTTTGCTGAGCTTCGCATATTGGTAGGTATTGGTTCGTTCGAGCGGGCATTTCCTGACGAAGAAGCAGAGCGGGCTGGAAGGCTGAAATGGTCAAGGGAAATATTGGGCGACCAATTATATGCAGCGTGCTTTGAGAAGGCGGTATTTAAAGACGTGAACGGAAAAAAGACCGAGAACAGCGAAATACTTGCACAACGCAAAGCCCAGCTTGATCGGGCGCTTGTCTGGATAAGGCGTAGCGGTGGCATGGATTTTTTGAACGTTGGCAAGGTTCTGGCGGCAATCGAGAAATCACGAAAGCCAGCAGCGCACAAACCATTCAACAGAAGCCGCGCGCTTGAAAAACTACCGCTAGACAACGAAACAAACAAATCACGAATGGCTGAGCTTAGATCACAGGTAGGTTTGTAATGCCCGAAAACATCAAGGACATGACGCCAAACCAAGACACGGTTTCAATGCTGGAAAAACTCTTGGAAGAAGCGAAGCGTGGCGAAATCAGAACCATCGTCTATTTCCTTGGCAGCGAGTCGGATGAGTTCTATCACGGTTGGTCGTTGGACCCTCGCAATAGCCGCAGGCGCCTAATTGGTGAGGTGACACTGTTGCTGCACGACCTGGTTAACAACACGCATTTGGAGGAAGGTGATGCCGTGTTGGCAAAAGCCTTTCAGGACTAGCGAGATTCCACGTAGAACAATCTAAACCAACAGGCAATGAATGATGCCAGAAGCATTCACAGTAGACGCAAAGGACACTCTCACCTGGGAAAGCTTTACAGGCTGGGCCAAAGGATTGGTTGATAAGTATGGCTATGTTCGGTTCTCAGCGTTCAAGGACTCGCGCAGCCTTCGCCAGAACGCTTTACAGCACGTTATCTATGGTGTGATAGGTAAGCATACTGGTGATACAGATGCGAGCGTGAAAGCCTACTGCAAGCTTCACTATGGCGTTCCGATCATGCGCAGGGATGA
>JBMYWL010000214.1:2303-3176 GCA_049607365.1 Alphaproteobacteria bacterium
CGTGGCGAAATCAGAACCATCGTCTATTTCCTTGGCAGCGAGTCGGATGAGTTCTGTCACGGTTGGTCGTTGGACCCTCGCAATAGCCGCAGGCGCCTGATCGGTGAAGTGACTTTGCTCTTGCACGACTTGGTGAATAACACGCATTTGGAAGAGGGCGACGCTGTATTGGCAAAAGCCTTTCAGGACTAGCGAGATTCCACGTGGAACAATCTAAGTTTATCGGTCTAATGGATTACTGGCCAAGCGCCCAATGGGTACAGGCTCCCGCACATATGGAGCCGCAAAAAATGGGTGTTGGCGGTCATCCGAAGCCGAGGCGTATGGGTAGTGGTTGGCTGGCAGTCGATGAGTATATCGATGCGAAGGGCTGGCTAATACTCAAAGTCTTCAAGCATGAAGACCACGATAACTTGCAGAAGATGATTGAACGCTACGGCAGCAAACTGCCGGAAGCGGTGAAATACATCTACAGCAAAGCCTTTCAGCGTCAATTTGTGACCATGAGGAGCTATCACGATGTTGAACCAAACATCAACAGGGCTGAAAACTCGCTGCACGAATTTGTATTTCAAGACAGAGCACCAAAACCAACAGGCAATGAATGATGCCAGAAGCATTTCCAATCAACAGCGATAACGCATTGCAGGCCGGTCTGGTCCGGGTGCAAGAACTGTACGACCGCCATAAGTACGTCACACTGTCCTTCCGAATCGGCGAGGATCGCAGTCTTGATCAGAATTCTCTATTCAAAAAATGGGCGAGGGTATGTGCTGCGCACTATCTTTCGAAAGGAGAAAGAGAGGTTACAAAGGGTGAGCACGAGGGGATGTGCCGTGTGATTAAGCGAGACTTCTATAACGAGACTGCGGC
>JBMYWL010000215.1:0-3161 GCA_049607365.1 Alphaproteobacteria bacterium
GTACAGCGTAGATCATCACAGCCAAATGCCCCAAAACCAACGGTGCCATCAAAAGCGCTGTGATCCGTTGGAGCATGAACAATCGTAGATTTATCATTTGCCCTTCCTTTTGAAAAACGACTTGGCCGTTTCTCGCTTTAGCCCAGCAATAGCAGACATGGGGTCCAGATCATTTGGGCAATAGGTCGTACAAGACCCCATGGAGTGGCAATTGTGACAACCACCGGCTCCAGAAATTGCATCTAGAATAGCGTCACGCCCCTCGTCCTTGGCATCATTCAACAGTGTCCATGCACGCTGTAATGCCGCTGGACCCAAATAGTCAGGGTTTGACGCCACAGTGTCACAAGCAGAATAACACACAGAGCAATTGATACATTCAATGCCGGCATTAGCCTCAACTCTTTGATCGCTGGTCTCATCAACCGCAGCGATAGGGTCGTCGCGTGTTAACCCACCATGGTGAACCCCTTCCGCAGCAACCCATTTATCAAAAAACGGGTCCATATCAACGACCAAATCTTTGATTACAGGTTGGTTACGCAGCGGCCCAATTCGAACTTCATTGCCTGACAGAACTTTTGAGATGTGCGTACGGCAAGTCCAACGGGGCACGCCATTAACCATCATGGCGCAGCTACCGCACATGCCAACACGGCACGCAAATCTGTAGCTTAGGGATGGATCCGCGTTCTGCTGGATCCACGACACGACATCAAGAACGGTCTGGCTTTCAAAAGCAGGTACATCAAACACCTTCTGGGAATCAGATCCACGCTCGATTGTAACTTTTAGAAACTCCGACATAAGCCGTTAAACCCCTTAGGTCAGCAAAGACAGCCGCATTCTAACACAAATGGTAAAAAGAGACGGTCACCAACTTTATAAGCCACTCTAGCACTTACGTCGACAACAGCAGTCGCATGCACGAACTCTTCCCCACTAACGGTTAACTCAAACTAGGCATTTGGGGATTTAACGATATGTAACATGAATGAACAACAATTTATTCCCAGAGTTTTGAAATATTTAAATCGTATTTTTACAAAAGTTCCAATCGTTAGTAATTATACCACTTGCAGCAAGCTTGAAAACTGATATTCATATGGATAAATAAATATTCCACACAGGCATATTATAAGGAAAGTGAAATGTTAGGCGATACATATCCAGATGTTTTGCAAGGACCGCCTAAACCAAGCGCGATAATCCAGCCCAACATTTTCTCTCTACCACCAGGAACAGAACGCTACCTTGTCGAAGGGGGTGGCGCTATTTTTGTTCATGTGGATGTGGGTGATACCCTGACAATTGAAAACACTGAGGGCGGGCAATCTTGCGAACTTGTTGGATTGGACACAAAGGGCAAAAACCACCCTGAAATTCTAGGTATGCCCGCAAAAATGCCCGCAGTCGGCTTACAAAACCTTTTAACTGCTGGTGATCAGTCCTTGCGCTCATTGCGCTTGGGAATTGAGGCACGCAACATTGATTTGGCAAGTGTAACAGCGCTAAGGCTGTTTGAAACAACAACGCCTGCAAAAGAAAGTCAGAGCTTTACTGTTTCATCCAGTGGTTCGGTAATTGTCGCTGCTCCCACAAGCCAGCCAGACGGGATCATGAACATTGAACTTCAAGACACAGCCTCGCCTCTGACGGTTTTGTTAAAGCGTGCGAAGTTGAAGTCAGCAGCAAAGTTTGAATTACCAGACCCCTTGGCTGACCCTGTTGATGATTTACGCATTCACACGCAAACCGCTGAAACCTATTTTGTGAAGGCTGGTGATTACATCCAAGTGATCGATGTGGATGGCCGCCAGTGCACTGATTTCCAGTGTTTTGACGCGCGTAAATTGGACAAAGGCATTGAACACGCTTTAGATGTTACAACCACACGTTCTATAATGGAACATGCCTACCCAATGCCAGGCTTGCACGCCAAATACTACGATCAAGACATGGTGCCGTTGTTAGAGGTTATTCAGGACACTTGCGGGCGTCACGATGCCTTTGCACTCGCGTGTGCAGCCAAATATTATGACGATATTGGATACCCGGGACATGTAAATTGTTCTGACAATTTTAACGGCGCACTCGCGAAACACGGCGTGACTTCCCGCGCAGGCTGGATGGCTATAAACTTCTTTTTCAACACCGGAATTGATGACCACGGTGTTATGTTTTCAGACGAGCCATGGTCGCGTCCGGGCGACTATGTTTTGATGCGCGCTTTGACTGATCTGGTTTGTGTCAGTTCAGCTTGCCCCGATGACACGAGCCCAGCCAACGGATGGAACCCGACTGATATTCATGTTCGTACGTATGGGTCAAAAGAAAAATTCTCTCGATCCATTGCTTATCGACCTACACCCAACGCGGAGCCTCGCATGACAAAAGAAACTGGCTTTCACGAGCGCCTTTCGCAGATGACTGAAAACTTCATTGAGTACAATGGATACTGGTTGGCCAATTGTTATGCCAAATCCGGTCCAATTGATGAGTATCACGCTTGCCGTGAGAAATGCGTCGTGCTTGACCTGTCACCACTTCGGAAATTTGAGATCACAGGACCAGACAGTGAAGCATTGTGCCAGTATGTGTTCACCAGAAACATGAAAACACTGGCGGTTGGTGGTGTCGTTTACACGGCCATGTGTTACCCGCACGGTGGCATGGTTGACGATGGTACTGTGTTCCGTTTGGGTAAAGACAACTTCCGCTGGATTGGTGGAAGCGACTATGGCGGGGACTGGATCCGTGAACAGGCTGAAAAGCTAGGCCTGAACGTGTTGATCCGTTCTTCGACTGATATGCAGCATAACATCGCTGTACAAGGCCCTGAAAGCCGTGACTTGATGAGGAAAATCATTTGGACAGCGCCACATCAACCAAAGTTTGATCAGCTGGAGTGGTTTCGCTTCACCCCCGCCCGTATTGGTGACCATGACGGTATTCCGATCGTGGTTTCCAGAACAGGCTACACCGGTGAGTTAGGGTATGAAATATTCTGCCACCCAAAACATGCCACCGAAGTGTTTGATGCTGTGTGGAAAGCTGGTCAAGACCATGGTATCAAGCCGATGGGTCTTGAAGCGCTTGACATGGTGCGCATTGAGGCTGGCCTTATATTCGCTGACTATGATTTCTCTGATCAAACAGAT
>JBMYWL010000216.1:0-3145 GCA_049607365.1 Alphaproteobacteria bacterium
CACCAATCCAGCATTCGCGCGCAGCTGGGTTATGTGTTTGCAACCAATCAAGTGCAGATGCGGCATCTGCCAATTCACCTTCACCACGGTCGTAAACACCTTGGCTGCGGCCAACGCCACGGAAGTTGAAGCGTAAAACAGAAAAGCCGCGATCAGCAAAGGCATGGTACATGGTGTAACAAACCTTGTTGTTCATGGTTCCGCCGTGCTGCGGGTGCGGGTGCATAATCAGTGCGATTGGTGAAGTGTCGTCGGGGTTGTGTTTGTATTTACCTTCAATACGACCTTCAGGACCTGCGATTATTACGTCTGGCATAAGATATTGCTCAAAAAAATTTCCTTGTGGTGCGTCCTACCGTAGATGAAGGTTGTTTGTCACCATTGAGTATGTCGGAGGCGCGGTTCTTGCAGAGCTGCCAGTGTGAGAACTATGGTGATGGATGGCAGTCGTTCGATCAAAAAATGTCCGTGGGGCTTGTAAGCCAAAGATTCTGCTATAAGTTTAAGTTCTACCATTAACGGGAGAAGCCCTGATGTTTGAACGCATAAAAGAAGATATAGCGGCGATTAAAAGTCGTGATCCTGCAGCTCGTTCCAGCTTTGAGGTTGTAACCTGCTACCCTAGTTTTCATGTAGGCTTGTTTTATCGCGGCGCACATTGGTTGTGGAAACGTGAGTTTAGAACGGCTGGACGCTGGTTGTCTCAGTTAGGGCGTTGGTTCACAGGCATTGAAATTCACCCAGGTGCAACAATTGGCCGACGGTTTTTTATCGACCACGGTATGGGAGTTGTCATTGGTGAGTACGCGGAAATTGGCGATGATGTAACTCTGTATCACGGGGTGACACTTGGTGGTACAGCGCCTTCTATCGATTCAGATTCTCAACGTAATAAAAAGCGTCATCCGACACTTGGAAACGGCGTTATTGTCGGTTCTGGCGCTCAGATTCTGGGCCCTGTCGAAGTTGGCGAGAATGCTCGCGTTGGCGCGAATGCAGTTGTGACAAAAGCGGTCTCAGCAAACACAACGGTTGTTGGTATTCCAGCCAAAGAAGTGATGCGCACGGCACCGCACAAAAGCGAATTCGTGGCTTATGGAACGCCGTGCGATCAGGAAATTGTAGATCCGTTGATTAAAGTGACAGAAAGTTTGTTTGAGCAGGTTACGGACTTGAACAACAAAGTCGCGTGTTTGCAAAAAGAACTTGAAGCATCTGGTTTGGATCCGGATGCGTTAAAGCAGCGATTTGAAACTGCCTCAGAGAAATGTAACTAGGGTTGATGAGGCCTTAAGACGTGGCGATCTACCTAGATTACAATGCGACCTGTCCCATTAAGCCGCAAGTCATTAGTAAGATGGTTGACGTGATGGAACAGGTGGGGAATCCATCCTCTCAACACAGTTTTGGCAGGGACGCACGTACCTTTGTTGAGGTTGGACGTGAAGCAATTGCCGAGCGTCTAGGTGTGGCACCGTCGTCTGTGGTTTTCACTGGGTGCGGAACCGAAGCCGATAATCTGGCTTTGAACCAAACGCCGATAGACACTGCCTACGTCAGTGCGGTTGAACATCCGGCTTTGTTGGGGTTGGTTCCAGCAAGCCAAACATTGAAAATTCACCCGAACGGACTAGTGGATTTTGATGCTTTGACAACGATGTTGAACGCCAAACCTCCGGGGCTATTGAGCGTTCAAATGGTGAATTCTGAAACAGGCGTAATTCAGCCAATCGCAGAAATATCCACTTTGGCAAAGAAATATGGATGGCTTGTTCACACAGATGCGGTACAGGCGCTTGGAAAGCAAGATTTTTCGTTTGCGCACACCGGTGTCGATCTGATGACGATTTCAGCCCATAAAATTGGTGGGCCACAAGGTGTTGCAGCTTTAATTACGCGCTCTGGCTTTGACACCAAACCGATGTTGCAAGGCGGTGGACAGGAGCGGAACAGGCGTTCAGGCACCGAAAACGTTGCCGGAATTGCCGGATTTGGCGAAGCCGTTAAATTGTTGGATGAGGACTTAAACCGCCAACAACGGCTTGAGCACTTGAGAGACGCTTTTGAGAGTGAAATTGTGAACTCTGGGATTGATGTGAAGATTGTGGGTCGGGGCTCACCACGTGTTGCGAACACATCTTGCATTTTAATGCCACAGGTTAAAGCGGCTACACAGTTGATGAATTTTGACCTGCAAGGCTTTGCGGTTTCAGCTGGGTCAGCGTGCTCATCAGGTAAATCCAAAGCCAGCGGTGTGTTAACCGCTATGGGCATAAGTGAAGATGCGGCTGGAACCGCACTTCGTGCTTCGATTGGTTGGGACACGAAAACGGATGACTTGAGCAAATTTGCCGAAGCATGGATAAAGCTGGCATTAAAGAAAGTAAGTCAGAGTGTCTGACGTCGATGACAAGAAAATATACGTCAATGGCTACATAGATGTGCCTTTTGATAAGCGCGCTGAAGTACTTAAGGAATTACCCACGCATGTTGCCTTGACCCAGAATGAAGAGGGTTGTCTTTGGTTTCAAATCATCGAATGTAAAGATGTTCAAAATCGCTTGTTGGTGAGTGAGATTTTTAAGGATAAGGCTGCATTTAGGGTACATCAAGAACGCGCAGTCGATACAAAATGGGCACGTGTAACCAAGTGCGTCGAGCGCAATCTTATCATCAAAGAAGGATCGGAGATTTACTCTGACTAAAAGTAAGCACATAGATTTGATCGTGGATATAAATGGCACACATCAAAAGATTGATGTGTGCGTTGGGCAAAGTCTGCGAGACGAATTGAAAAGATGTGGTTTACCTTTGGATGGTGAGTGCGACAGTGCAATGATTTGTAGTTCGTGTCACATAAAGTTGTTGGGCGCGGACTGGGCAAGCACGTTAGATCCACGATCTGATGAGGAACGGGACTTGTTGGAAACTCTGTCGAATTATGGAAACGGGTCTAGGCTTGCATGTCAGACTTTGGTCGAGCAGCGCCATGAAAACTTGACACTTTGCTTACTGCCAACATCTATAAGCTTATGACAGATAAATTGAATTCCTTAGGTCTCGCAAAAGATCCAGCTGACACACGTGTTGTTGTGGCTATGTCGGGTGGTGTCGACTCGTCTGTGGTCGCCGCCATGTTGAAAGA
>JBMYWL010000217.1:0-3129 GCA_049607365.1 Alphaproteobacteria bacterium
CACGCCAAGCATAGAGGCGCCAATCAGGACAACCGCGACAAATGTTTCAGATCGCAGGTGATGCCCTGACCAATAAGCCTCTGTAATGTAAACAAAGTTCATTAAGATTGAGAAAAACGCGGCAATCAGCCAGACGTGTGTTGTTGATATGACGGCATGCGATACTATTAGCAAGACAACGTAAAGAGTTGCCAAAACGATCAGAACTTTCTTCCATCGTTTGAAAAAAGAAAATGTTTCACTCATTTGAAGCCCCTTAAGATTTACTAACCGCAGTTGTAAATCTTACAGTAGGGGGAAGGGCAAGGCGAAAATTACCCTTCGGGCTTCGGTTTTTGAACCAACACGCTGATTAGGGCAAGGGCACCGGAACCAATAATCAGGAAGAACGAAACAGCATTCAACACAGGTGTTGAGCCAACCTTTGCCATACGGTCGAACATCGTGATGGTAAGCGGTGATTCCGAACCAACCAAAAACAGGGTTGTGTTGAAGTTTTCAAATGACACCAAAAACGCCACGATACCAGCAGCAATCATCGCCGGACGAAGGAAAGGTAAGGTAACAGTTCTTAAAACCTGCATTCGGCTTGCACCCAAGTTCAAAGCAGCCTCTTCCATTGTGTAGTCAAACTTCTTTAATCTAGCGGTAATAACCAATGAGGTGATTGTCGTAACAAACGAGAATTGACCAAGCACCACGAGTATTAGGCCTGGTCTTAGGAATTCCAGTTCATAATTAAAGCGATCCTCAATACCGTTAGCAATGTTACTGGCCATAACCAAAATGGAAATGCCTAAGATAACGCCGGGTATGACCAAGGGTAGTATCATGACGATGTAAAAGAAGTTTTTGGCTGGGAAGTTTCCACGCACGAACAGAAAGGCATTCGTTGTGCCGACCAGCACAGACAAGCTGGATACGAAAAAGCCAATGAATGCTGAATAATACAGACCGCGCAACAATCGTCGATCGTGGAACATGCCAAGCTTAGGTTCTGTGTCGTTAAAGAACCAATCGAGCGTAAACCCTTGCCATGGCAAAGAGGGAAACAGGGAGTCATTGAAGGCGAAACTACCCGCTGCAACCAAGGGTGCGGCCAAAAAGATGAAAAATGCTGCGATATATGCGCGATAACCGAACAGAAACGCTTTGTTTGATGTAGATGATGCCATGATCTATGCCTAACTCTTCGCCACTGTGTTGGCCAATGTTTGACCCGTTAGGCGTAAGCCCAACCATACCACCAAAGAGGTAAATGCAAGTAACAAGAAGCCGAATGCCGCACCAGACTCCCAGTTGAAACGCGTAATAAATTGATCGTAGATTTGCTCTGTAAACCAGCTGGAGTTCTTGCCACCGAGTAGAATAGGGGTCAAATAACTTCCTGCGGTGAGCATAAACACCACAATACAACCTGATACGATACCGGGCATGGCGTAAGGCACGATGATACGCCGAAGAACCGTAAAGCCGTTTCCACCCAAATTGTAACCAGCTTCAACCAGTGAATCGTCCATGCCGTCCAGCGTTGACACAAGCGGAACGATCATGAACAAAATGACAGTGTAAACCAAGCCGACGACAACCGTAATGTCGTTATACAAAAACTCGATAGGTTGGTTAATGGCACCTGTCCAAAGCAAAAAGCTGGAAACCACGCCTGTTTCACGTAACAAGAGTATCCAGCCAAATGCGCGGATTAAATCACTTACCCATAAAGGAATGAGGCACAAAAGAAACAAAGCGCCTTTTGAGCGTGTTCCCGCAATTTTGGCAATGTAATAAGCAATTGGAAACCCAATCAAAAGCGCCAGAAATGTTACGAGTATTGACATGGAGCCTGTGCGTAGCAGCGTGTTCCAATATATGGGCTCCAGAATGAAGTCGATGTAATTTCCAAAGCCGAATTCATACACCCGTGGCGCGACTTTCTCGCGTAGTGACAAAGCCACCATGCCTAAGTGCGGTAAAAGTATTAGCAGAACAATCCACAAGGCGAATGGTGCGAACAGCAGAATGAGGGATAAGCGCTTTATGTCAGATTGCATGTTGACACCCCCTTAAGCAAAACACATGGTCTGTTTTTCAGACCACTGAAGGTTGACCTCGTCACCGGGTCTGAAGTCATCACTGCCACCAGTGACAACGACGTCTGTTTCGATTAATTCATCGGAGGCTGTGCGCACCAGAACGCGGCTGTTTGCGCCATTGAACAAGACTGAGTCTATTTTTCCAGACAGCGAGTTATTTTCAGATCCTGTTGCAGTCTGTTTGCTGGCAGTCAAGTTTGGCTTGTTGGGGTAGATGAACTCTGGGCGTACGAAAATGTCTACCTTTTGTCCCTTTTCCAGTTGCTGTCCAGCTTGTTTGCCACACAACATGGTCAAGCCCGCACTTGTTTCAACTTTAACTGTATCACCAGAAAAATCTGCCACCTTGCCAACCCAGCGATTTGAATCACCCACAAAACCAGCAACAAAGGAGGTTGCGGGCTTGTGGTAGAGTTCTTCAGGTCGACCAATTTGCTCGAACCTGCCTTCGTTCATAATTGCAACATGGTCAGACATAACCAAGGCTTCGGACTGGTCGTGCGTAATGTAAATGAACGTCGTGTTGAACTGATGTTGCAACAACTTCAGTTCGATTTTCATGGCTTCACGCAGCTTTAAGTCTAATGCCCCCAATGGTTCATCGAGTAGCAATACATCCGGGTCAAGAACCATACAACGGGCAATGGCTATTCGTTGCTTTTGGCCACCTGATAGTTGATGAATTTCCCGTTTTCCAACATCGGGAAGGGAAATACGTTGTAAAACGTCATTAACCTTACGATCAATCTCTGCCTTGTCAGTTCCAATGCAACGAAGGCCGTAGGCAATGTTGTCGTAAACATTCATCATTGGGAACAGTGCAAGGTGTTGAAACACCATTTTCACGTTACGTTTGTTGGGCGGTACGTTTAAAACAGATTTACCCTTGATTTTAATGTCGCCAGACGAAGCGTTTTCAAAACCTGCAATCATTCGCAGTAAGGTCGTTTTTCCGCAGCCGCTGGGACCGAGTAAGGTAAAGAATTCATTGTCTTGGATATCGAAAGAGATATCTTTAATCGCGCGATAGTCGCCG
>JBMYWL010000218.1:0-3126 GCA_049607365.1 Alphaproteobacteria bacterium
ACCTTGTGGATGCTGCACTCATTCTTTCAAAACATCCCTAAGGAGCTCGACGAGAGTGCTAAAGTCGACGGCTGCACACAATTCCAAGCCTTCCGTAATGTGATTATTCCGGTCATGTGGCCGGGTGTGATCACAACGGGTCTGTTTAGCTTCTTGTTGGCCTACAATGACTTTGCCGTCACCTCCATGCTGTTGGCACAAGAAAATCAAACTATGATCCCTAAGATCGCAAGCTTCTTGGGCACAACGCAAACTGAAGGTAACGTTATGTTTGCTGTTGCCTCCGTTGTTTCGGCATCTGCACCTTTGTTTATTCTCGTAATGTTTTTCCAACGCCAAATTGTTGGTGGTTTGACTGCCGGTGCGGTGAAGGGCTAAATTGTATGAGTGCATCATCTGACAAATCAGCATTTAGGTCTTATTGCGAGGCTTTCCGTCAAACTTCGGCGGATCTATGGGGCGATGCGACGCATTCCTTCTTTAGCAAAGATGCCAATATAAACGTGGTACATCCATTCAATGATTTGAGTGGTGCGCAAGCTTATCAAGACACGTTCTTGGCGTCACTTGGTGCGTCTTTCAAGCATTTGCGGCGTAGCGATTATATTGCACACGGCGGGACATATGAAGACCAAAACTGGTTAACTTGCACGGGTTATTACACGGGTTTGTTTGACACCCCGTGGCTTGGCATTCAGCCCACAAATACAGTTACCCATCTACGGTTTGGTGAGTTTCACCGTATGGAAAACGGCCAAGCCGTTGAATCCTACATCTACCTCGATATTCCAGAGCTGATGATTGCTGCTGGACAATGGCCGATTAAGTCTAGCCCTGGGCTTGAGCGTGGTTTTACTGGCTTCTTGCCAGGTCCAGTCAGTCAGGATGGCCACCAGTGGCATGAGAACCAGCCTACCCGCAGTGCCTCATCTGTGGAGATGGTTACAACCATGCTGCGTGGACTAGCCACAAAAGATGAAGCTTGGCGCCCTTATTGGCACAACGATATGATGTGGTATGGCCCAGCCGCCTTTGGCACCTTTGTTGGCTTAGAAGCTTTTGCGGGTTTTCAAGTTCCGTTTGAAGGTACCTTTAGCGAGTGGATCGGTGGCTCGGTTCCTGGCAGTCAAACCAAGCACTTCGCCCGCTTCGCGGATGGTGACTACGTCGCTTCTGGTGGTTGGCCATCCCTTAATGCTGTGCAAATCAAACCGTTCTTAGACCAACCTGCACCAATTGAAGCAGATGGAAAACGTCTGTTCATGCGTGTTTGCGATTGGTGGCGCCGTGAAGAAGATTTGCTCGTTGAAAACTGGGTGTTTGTGGATATTCCGCACGTACTTCTTCAAATGGGCTTTGATGTTTTCGCCGAACTGGAAAAGACTTCTGCGTGAGCGAACTGAGTCTAAATTCAGCTGATTTTATTGTTATTGGAGGCGGTTCAGCGGGTTGCGCAGTGGCTGCTGGCCTTGCCAATAAACAAGAAGGCTCAGTTCTTTTATTAGAAGCGGGGCCAAGCCATAAATCGCCCTTTGTTTCCATTCCTTTTGGCCTTGTTAAGCTTATGGGCAGCAAGCGGCGGGACTGGCGATATAAGACGAGCCCACAATCCAATCTGCAAGGCCGTCAATTGGGTGTGCCGCGTGGTAAAATGTTGGGTGGCAGTGGCTCAATCAATTCTATGGTTTGGTTTCGTGGGTGCCATAAAGACTTTGATGACTGGGAAGTTGAAGGTTGGGCTTGGTCGGATGTCGAACCCGCCTTTCAAGAGATAGAGGCAAGGTTTCAGCCCACAAAACTGGCGAGCGCACATGGACTTGTAAAAAGCCTTGGCCAAATTTTCAAAGCCAATGATCCTCAAGCAGTTGTTAGTCCAGAATACGAGAGCGCAGGTGTCTTTGAATACAACTTGCATAAGGGCCGTCGTCGTTCACCAGCGGATGTTTTCTTGAACAATAAACCAGAGAACCTGCACGTATTAACTGGTGTCGAAGTTGATCACCTTGTGGTTGATAAGTCAATTGCCCGTCAGGTGAAGTTGATTGACGGTAAGCTGTTGACCGCTCGCAAAGGCATCATTTTGAGCGCAGGCAGCATAGGGTCACCTGCTATTCTTATGCGTTCAGGTGTTGGGGCTTCAAAGGATCTGCTAAATCTGGGTATTGATGTACAATTTGATGCGCCAGAAGTTGGTGAAAATCTACACGATCACCCAAGTGTGGGCCTTTACTTCAAAGGCAAAGACAGCACGACCGCTTCTGGCTATGGCGTCACTTGGCAACAAGCTTTTGCTTGGGCCTTGGCTCCTCTCAAATATGCTTTGCAAAAAAACGGACGATGGGCATCGCCAACAGTGGAAGGCGGTAGCTTTTTCAATGCACGCGGTTTGTCAGAGGAGCCAGATATACAAAGTCACTTTATTCCCTTCAAAATGAGTACGAGTGGTTCGAAATTCAGTTTGGGCTCTGGCTATTTTGCAGATGTTTGTCTTTGCCGTCCGAAATCACGTGGTCAGTTGAAGTTGGTGAGTAAAGATCCAAAAATGGCCCCTCGTATTGATTTAGGTTTATTTTCTGATCAAAGTGATATGGACACCTTGGTTGCAGGGCTTAAACGATTGCGTAGCTTGTTGAAACTGGCAGATTTCGGTGACACTAGGGGAACTGAAATGCTGCCCGGTGAAAATGTGAATAGTGATGAAGACCTTGAAGCTTACATCAAGTCACGTGTCGGAACCGCGTACCACCCAGTGGGTACATTGCGCATGGGTCAGGGAAGTGCGCCAGTTTCGCCACGTCTAAAAGTCAAGGGTGTGGAACGCTTGTGGGTTGCAGACGCATCGGTAATGCCGAAAATAACTTCAGCCAATACTAACGCGCCATCGATAATGATTGGCCACAGGGCCGCTGGTTTCATCACCAAAGATGCAGCTTAAACATATGATGCCTAAAGGTATAATAAGGGACAAATAATGACAGTTGAATATTTAAAGCGTGGCAAACCGGAAACGGATCGTGCAGAGGACGATGCCAAAGTTGCAACTGTTGTTGGTGCCACACTAAAAGACATAGAAGCGCGCGGTGACGAAGCCGTTCGTGAACTGGCTAACAAGTTTGACTCCTATGA
>JBMYWL010000219.1:0-3122 GCA_049607365.1 Alphaproteobacteria bacterium
GCTCAGGGTCTTTGGACCAAGCTTGAATAATTGGTTCAACCCATTCCCATGCTGCTTCGACTTCGTCACCGCGCATGAATAGGGTTGAATTTCCACGGACGACATCTAGCAACAGGCGTTCATACGCGTCTGGAAAACGTTGAAGTTCGAACTCCTCACGGAATGAAAGATCTAGTGGTACAGATCGTAAGCGCATACCGCCCGGGCCTGGGACTTTTGTCACCAATTCCATGCGGACACCTTCATCTGGCTGAAGGTTAAGCACCAATCGGTTTGGTTTTATTTGGCCGCTTTCGCCTGGAAATGCAGAGTGCGGAATTGGCTTGAATTGAATAACAATCTCGGAAAAGCGTTTATTTAAACGCTTACCAGTCCGAAGGAAGAACGGCACACCTGCCCAACGCCAATTGTCAATGTAAGCTTGAATCGCCACAAAGGTTTCTGTTTGGCTTGTGTTGCCCAATTCATCGGCATAACCGGGAACAGCCGCGCCCTGAATTGATCCGGCAGTGTATTGACCACGCACCGTGTAGGATTTTATGTCTTCATCAGTAAAAGGTCTGAGCGAGTTTAAAACCTTAACCTTTTCATCACGAACAGCGTTCGCATCAACAGAGGCTGGGGCTTCCATTGCAGTCAGACAAAGCAGTTGCAATATGTGGTTTTGTAGCATGTCACGCATTGCGCCAGCTTTATCGTAATACCCTGCGCGATCACCCAGCCCCAAATCTTCTGACACCGTAATCTGCACGTGGTCGATGACTGAATTACGCCAAATCTGCTCAAATAAAATGTTGCCAAACCGCAAAGCAAGTAAGTTTTGAACCGTTTCTTTGCCAAGATAGTGGTCAATGCGGTAGATTTGTTCTTCTTTGAAATAGGCACCAACTTCGGCGTTTATCTTTTGGCTAGATGCCAAGTCAGTACCGATTGGTTTTTCCAAAACCACCCTGCTGTCGGGGGTGTTCAGCTTTGCTTCGTTCAAGAATTTCGCAACCGGACCAAACAGGGCAGGTGCCAAAGCCAAGTAAAATACTCGCTTACGTTCGCCAGTTTTGTCCAGTAATTCGCCGAGTTTGTCATAACCTTCAAGCGTGGCCAAATCCACATCGACATAGTGCAAACGGTCTGCGAATTGGTTCCAGATCTCTTCGTTCCAGAACTTTTTGGCAACGTGCTGTTTGCAGGCCTTTTTGACCATTGAAACAAAGTCTTTTCGACTTCGTTTGCTTCTAGCAACTCCAATTATGCTGGCGTCATTTGGGAGCTGTCCGTCTAATTCACGGAAAAACAAGGCAGGATACAACTTTCGTTGTGCCAAGTCACCTGTTCCGCCAAAAACGACGTAATCAAACGGGTCAACCTGAATAATCATGGGTTGTTTTGAGGTGTTGGCTTCTTCACGTGCATGAGCAGGCGTGTTTTGGATCATCTGTTTCACAGCAAAATTGGTGTATTTACAGCGTTGATACTAGCATTTATTCGAAAAGCAACGCAACTGAAAAATAATGAACATAAATGAACATTTTGTTTTTGAGTGCTGCCTATATTTAGGGTTCGACGAGGTTCAACAGCTGATCCAATGTCTGAATCTCGGCCTTTTCGGTTCCAGGCAAGTTTTCGTGGGGTTGGGCAAACCTGTTTATCCAGACAACATTGAAGCCAAATGTTGCTGCACCAGCTGCGTCCCAGGCATTTGAAGATAAAAAGCAAACTTCTTCCGGCCCTACGTTCATTTTGTCACACGCAAGCTGATATACGCTTGGGTCGGGTTTATAAATACCCACATTTTCAACGGACAAAACTTCATCCATTAATTCTGTTAAGTTTGCATTTTTAACGGCGGCGTTCAGCATCGCTGGTGCACCGTTGGATAAAATACCGAGCTTGTAACCTTTGGCTTTCAATTGTTCTAAGGTTGCCACAACTTCAGGGTAGCACGATAGCTCAAGATAAGCTTGAGCCAAGTCGTATTTTAACGCTGGATCATCAAAACCGTTGGCTTCCAGTGCGTAGGCAAGCGCGTCATTTGTTACCTGCCAAAAATCGGCATGGCTTTTCATCAGACTTCTAAGCCAAGTGTATTGCAATTGTTTGTCGCGCCACATAAATGACACTGCTTGCGCCTTGTCACCCAATCTGTCTTTGTGTTGACCAATTGCAGAGTGCACGTCGAACAAGGTGCCATACGCGTCAAACACGCAGGCCTTAACGTTTGATATTTTCGCCATGATCAGCTCCGGGATTTATTGCGGGGTCGCTGGTATAAATAGGCTAACATTCTCTGGTGGCAAACAAATTTGGTTACTACAAACTTGAATTTGTAAAGTTGCGGTACTAGCGGCGTTGGAATTTATGGCTGATGTAAACATGGTTGCGCCATCGTAGACTGACAAAAGTTCGTCAGAAAAATCTGGTTTATACATGCTCGCGACTGGGTAGGTGATCTTTGAAAGGTCAGGTCCAGCGAGTGTTGTCGGTATGTAGTCTTCTTGCAAAGGCTCGCTGGAGTTCATGTGCCAGCCTTCTTTGGTTTCGGCTATTACAGTTAGTTTGTTTGCAGACCGGTTCACCTTTAGTTTGACTGTACCGTTCGCTGCGAACCGTGTGCTTGAGGCAGACTCAGAATTCAATTTTATTCCGTAAAGCAGGGCGATGGGGTGAGACCCTGTGCTTTTAAGTGCGTTTCCGGACAAACGAGTCCATGTTTCCAAGGCTTCCCGTTTCAACATGGGCTGGCCGTTTCGCTGATAATACTCGACAAGTGCTGCGAGCGCTAAGGAGTTGCTGCTTGGCTGTGCGCCGTCGTAATATTCTTTTGGTCGAGTTATCAAGTCTAACTGTCCATCAGCCCCATTCAAACTTGCGGTCATAAAGAATGATGAATCTTCATCTCGAAATTTGGTTTGCATGGTTGAAAGTAGTGCGCCAGCACGAGCGTACCAACGTTCGTCAAACGTAAGGTCATACAAGCGAATAGACGCCAAGGTCAGGGCGGCATAATCGTCCAGTTGAGCAGCAAGCTCGTCCGCTTTCCCTTGAAATTGAATGCGCTGCAAATCACCAGATTTTGCGTTCCAGTTGGTTTCGAAAAGGCTCTCTGCCGCTTTTATGGCTGCGGC
>JBMYWL010000220.1:0-3112 GCA_049607365.1 Alphaproteobacteria bacterium
CATGCAGCAGCAGTTAACTGGTATTGGCTTTGACACCAAAGGCGTCGATGGGTTAATTGGACCAAATAGCAAACAAGCTCTTTCGGCCTTTCAGAAAGCAAAAGGCCGAAGCAAGTCAAACAACGGTATATTGACGATATTAGATCTTAGAGATTTAGGTTTTTTCTAATTCGTGGTGAAAGTGGTTTTTGACTTTAAAAATTATACTTGAAGCCAATGCCGCCTTCGGTTGCTGAATAAGAGCTTTTGGATACGCCGCCACCGTCATTCTGCCTTTTGACGTCATGCACATACATGCGACGAACCTCGCCCAGCAAAGCTAAGTTGTGTTTTAGATTTATGGAAACGCCACCAAATCCACTAAACATGGGTGCTGTTGACTCGTCGGTCATCGGGTTTGTTATGCCACCACCAGATATATTTTTGTGTCTGACATAAGCCACTCCACCACCGACACCACCATAAAGTTCATATTTGGGAGACGGGCTAACACGCTTAATTAGGTTCACGGCACCACCGAGAACCTTGTGCTTCCCGCTTTGTCCGTTTGTCGATTGTGCGAACCTGTGAGAGACTTCTAATTCAACTGAAATTCCGGAAATTGGCAAACTTTGTAAATTGCGGCCAAGTGCGAAAATGGCAGTTACACCGGAGTCATTTTGAGTGTTAACAAAATTTGCAACGGCGCCAGCATTTGCATCATTCCAGGAATATACATCAGGAGATTGGATCAGACCTTTCGCAAGGACATAAGAGTGCTTCTCGACGACAGGGGGGAGGTCAAGATCTGACTCAGATGGTACGGTGACAGGTGTTTCAATTGGCTTTAAATCCGAAAGCGAAGCGCTGGGCAAGGGAGCGCTGGCTGGCATTGGCATGTTGTAAGATGCCTCATTTGGGTAACTGGGCAATATACGCCCCTGAAGATATTGCGGCGGCAACCGGTGCGCTGCCTGTGTCGCTGGGACGTGTTGAACGGGACCCTGATACGGGTTCATCTCGTACCTCGCGTTAGGGCTGATCGTCGGCAAACCTGAATCAATTGGGGCTGGAACATATTGGGAAGGGTTATAAGAAACAGGACTATAAGATGCTAAGCCTGCATTTGTAGGATAGGCAGGATAAGGGCCACTAGATTGACCAGTCATGAGAGGGACAGTGCCTGCAGCCGTGGCATTCGGCGTCATGACATAGGGCAATGCCGATGGTGCAGGTGTGTTTTGACCGTACATGGATACTGGCGAATATGGCATAGGCGCAGCATAAGGTGCTGGGTATCCTGTTGGGTAACCAGTGTCGTGATGGACGTAATCATCCTGTGCCTGAATCGCACTCGCGAATAAAGACATAAGGCCAATAGCGGAAACAGAAATGAATGCGCTTTTGCGCGCAGTTGATTTTGATTTGTACATGTTCAGGTTATCCTTACGTCGAATCGACTTTCGAATCACCCACACCTCGAGTCTAACATATCGGAATTTAGCTGAAAGTTCAAATTTTCCGCTGGTTTTCGCCCGTGAAAAAATAGCGCAATTACCCATGGTTACTGGAGTTGAAGAACATACAATATATAGTTTCTGAAGGGCAGAAAGAGACCTTAATCAGTTGGAAAACTGATGTAGTTCTGGAATCGATTTCAGAGTAATTCCGTCTTTCTTCAAGCCGTTAGCAACGTGAGATGCAGCTTCAACAGCAGTTGGCTGATCACCGTGAACACATATGGAGTGAATGCTTGTTGGAATACGTTTACCGGAAACTGAAACAAGAGCTTGTTCGTTTATCATTCTTTTTACGTGCTCCAGTGAAGCCTCTCCACCCTTTACCATGGCATTTGGCGAACGACGGTCAACCAATGTGCCCTCATCTGTGTAATTACGATCGGCAAATATTTCTTCGGCAACCTTCAATCCAAGCGCTTTACCTGCTTTGGAAAGTTCTGTGCCAGCGACTGCGAGTAAAACGAGTTCAGAATTTACAGCCTTGACCGCTTTAGCGATTGCGCTTGCATATTCACTGTTCACCATCGCCATGTTTGACAGCGCTCCGTGAGCTTTGCAATGGGTAACCTGTGCATTCTGGCTTGAGCAAACGGCTTCAAGCGCACCAATTTGATACACAACGAGATCAAAAATCTCCTGTGCTGATAAGTCCATTTTGCGTCTTCCAAACCCTTGAAGATCAGGGAAGCCAGGATGAGCACCAATAGAAACACCATTTTGCTGGCAAAGTTCCACCGTCGTGCGCATATGACTGGGATCGGAAGCGTGAAACCCGCAAGCGACATTTGCAGATTGTACGATTTTCAGAAGTGCTTCATCCATCCCCATTTTCCAAGGTCCAAATGATTCACCTAAATCTGCATTGATATTAACTTCCATTGCCCGCTCAGCCTTGTTTTATTGCCCATATTTCTTTACCAGAATAAGGATGAAGTCGGTTGCAGGACAAGATGAAAATATGAACCAAAGTGTTAATGCGCCCGAAGCCGATTGGCCAAGATGGCTATATGCTGGTGATACGGCACTTATTCTGGAATTTGGAAATACCGTCCACCCATCAATAAATGCCAAAGTGCTGGCCATGGCAACTTCAATTAAGAAGCATAAGATCTTAGGCTTTGTGGAGGCGGTTCCGGCGTTTAGGTCAATTTCAATTTATTTCGACCCTTTGGTAACGGACCACGAACAAGTCAAATTAGCATGTACAGAGTTACCGTTGGAAACAGCTGCTAACTTAAAACCTGCGAATGTTTGGCAAATACCCGTGTGTTACGACTCAGAGTTTGGCCTAGACTTGGAAGAGACTGCAAATGTCCTCGATATTGGTGTTGATGAAGTTATTCAAAGGCATGTAGATAGCGATTTTAGGGTCTATGTTTTGGGTTTTATGCCAGGTTTTTCATTTCTGGGTGGTTTAGACAAAACGTTAAACCTTCCCCGAAGGAAAAGCCCACGTAAATTGGTGCCAAGAGGATCTGTGGCGATAGCGATGGGCCTTGGTGGTGTATATCCGTTCGATAGTCCAGGTGGATGGCATTTGTTGGGAAAGTCACCTGTAAAAATGTATGACGGGAACCGAGAACCAGCGATTTTCTTTGAACCGGGGGATGGTG
>JBMYWL010000221.1:0-3107 GCA_049607365.1 Alphaproteobacteria bacterium
GAACAAGACAGTGTCAACTTCCACAAAAATTTGAAGGAATGTTGCGACCGACACGATCAGGCAGACTACCAAGCCTATAAAGAATGGTGCGACAGATATTTCTTTTTACCACATCGTAATGAACCAAGAGGCATTGGCGGCATCTTCTTTGACAGCCTTAATTCTGGTGATTGGGAAGCAGACTTGGAATTTGTCAAAGACGTGGGCCTGACTTTTAAAGATACCTACGCAGCTATTGTTCGGGAGCACATGAACGAAACATGGACCGACGAAGAGCGTGAACAACAACTGTACAAACGCGGACGCTACGTCGAGTTTAACCTGTTACATGATCGCGGTACTTTGTTTGGTTTGAAAACCGGCGGCAACGTCGACGCCATTTTAATGTCCATGCCGCCAGAAGTTAAGTGGCCGTAAAAAAACAAAAAATAGGGGCGAACCAGTTTCTGGCCGCCCCTAATCTCAATCTATGTCTTTAAAACTATTCGGCAGCAGGCGCGTTTAGATCAAAAACTTCAATCTTCGCACTGCCTTTAAGCGATGCCAACGCACGCTCAAGTACTTTCTCTTGCAATTGTAAGCCTAGTGCTTCTTGCATTTGCTCAAACGGTGGCTTTTCGGCCTTACGACGGTTTGTTACTTTAATGATGTGCCAGCCGTACTGTGTTTTCACTGGGGCCGCGGCCAATTGACCTGGCTCAGTTGCAAAAGCGGCTTCTGCAAACGGAGGTACCATGCGATCCATTGTGAAGAAGCCAAGCTGCCCACCATTCGGGCCAGATGGTCCGGTTGAATGCTCTTTAGCCAAAGCCGTGAAATCTGCACCCGCTGTAAGTTCAGCGACAAGCTCATTTGCTTTTGCTTCTTCGGCAACCAAAATATGGCTCGCTTCTGTTTCCAGTGGAGGTTCAAAAGCATCATAAGCAGCGGTTAAAGCCGCCTGATCAATGTTTTCTGAAAATTGTTGGTCCAAAAATCCACGCTCTAACATGGAATCTTCAATAAAGCGAAGCTGCTTCTGGAATGCAGGTGTCTTGTCCATGCCAGATGTGCGCGCCGCCTGAACCATCAAGGTCTGTTCAACAAGACGCTCAACAAGCTGCGGGTATACACGTGACAAACCCAAACGCTGGTATTGTGGTTGAAGAGTTTCAAAAACCAACTCCATATCAGCGACAGTCAAGATCTGACCGTTTACAACAGCAACCTGTGTTTCTGGGCTAATTGGCGCTTGTGGAGCAGCTTGGTCCTGTGCGGTGGCACTGAGCGCAAACATTGGGAGAGCGAGTGCTAAGACGAATTTAGCCCCGTATGTGGCTAGGCTTCTAGACATCTGAGTTTGTCCTTAAAATCAAATAAATCATAAGATGGTGAAAATAATTCAATAAGAATTGAGCGAATCCGTGAAGATCCGCTCATATTTCATCAGTATGACGAATAACTCAGGCCATTTTAGGGCAATGCAACCTTAAATGGTGTCGTGAAAAACCCCTTAACTTTGGCTTTAAACTGTTTGCTTGTCCGTAACTTTCCAAAGCAAAGCCAGACCAATAACAAGGAATATAACCAAAGAGGCCATGCCAATTCTGTGCCCGTACAAGTTTGTAAGTTCACCAACCAGCAACGGACCAATAAACGCTGATGACTTACCAGAGAATGCAAACAAACCGTATGTTTCTGTCACCTTGTCCGCTGGTGCCAAACGACCAATCATCGTACGGCTTGAAGCTTGAATTGAGCCAACGAACAAACCAAGCGTTGATGCAGAAATGTAAAAAATCAACTTACTTGATGCAGCCAACAGAGGAATTGCTGCGATAATCAAACACAAAATCGAAATAAAGATGACTGGCTTGGATCCGAACTTGTCATCCGCCCATGCGAAGATAAATGCACCAAGGGCAGCTGTAACGTTCAAGATGATCGCAAACTGTATCAGCTCAGAAAAGCTCAGGCCATATACAGCGGCGGCAAACAAACCACCCATTTGCAGCAAGGTGTTCAATCCATCACGATAAAACATGTGGGAAATAAGGAAGCGGAATAGGTTCGCATTTTTCCTGACATTTACCAGTGTTTCACCCAAAGACCTTATACCTGTTGAAATCGCCTGACCATAAGTCACAGATCCGCGTGGTCGGTCGGGTGTGAACAAGAACATAGGAATTGTAAAAACTGTCATCCAAATCGCAATAAATGGCGACGTAATTCTAATCTGCTCGCCTAGCTCTGTGTTCAAACCAAACAACGCAGGTTTTGGATCAATGAAAACAAACAGACAGATCATTAGACACGCTAAACCGCCCAAGTATCCAATACCCCAAGCAAAACCCGACCAGCGGCCAATTGTAGATTTTGGAGCAATGTCGGGAAGCATAGAATTGTTAAAAACGCTGCCCATTTCAAAACCAACATTGGCTATTCCAACCAGCACAATGGCAATAACCATCATTTGCATCTGTGAAATGCCACCATCAACTGCCGGCTGTATCCACCAAAGTGCAAAAGATGGTACAACACACATGAGTGTGAAAACGAATATCCACGGCTTACGACAACCTGTATGGTCTGCAATCGCGCCCAAAACGGGTGAAAGAATCGCGATCACCAGACCAGAACCCGCCATACACCAGCCCCACCAACGTGCACCAATTTCTTCGGTTGGTGCAATTTCAGCAGCAAAATAGGCAGCAAATACAAATGTTATGACAACTGTTGTGAATGCCGAATTTGCAAAATCAAACAATGACCACGACACTTTTGCTTTCATATCACTGCCGGGAAGGATCTGTGATTCTTGCATTTTTATTTCCAATTTTACGGGTTTTTTACAATTGTCAAAAACACTGAAGTAAATCTTGCCCTAAATCCAATGGTTTTTTGTTTTCTTCCCAAAAAACGCCTCTCATAACCTTCAATCTCCACGGAAAATCGCGCTTATACGGGCATATGCGCTAACCAAGGGTAGATGTGACGCAATACTTAGCTTTCTACAAATTGGGGTTAAAGTTTCGCCATTTTTGATTATTATGCAGGTATAAGGTAACGAAGGAAGCAGCTTGAAGTTTTCAACCGCAGTTGCATTCCGAAGTTCGATCATACAATTT
>JBMYWL010000222.1:0-3100 GCA_049607365.1 Alphaproteobacteria bacterium
GAAATTACCATGTGCATCAAGCCGTGGGCAGAAAACGGAGCGTCCCACGAATAAGCCTTGTCGATGCGGATTGGTGATCCGTCATCGTGCAACAACAGGTCTTCAGGGCCGTGAATGTAACCCAAATGCGGGCCATCAAGCGGCTTACCCGGTGTTACTTTACCGTGTGGTTTAGGGTGTGCGGTTGCAGGCTTCGGGTACGGCGGTTTGAAACGGAAACCACCTGGAGTTTCAACTGAACCGATCAACACTTGCAAAACGTGGATGGCGCGACAAGTCTGGAAACCGTTGGAGTGTGCTGAAATGCCGCGCATCGCGTGCATTGCAACTGGACGGCCGATCATTTTGTCGTGCTTTTCGCCTTTCCAGTCTGTCCAAGGCTGGTCAACAACGATTTCTTCTTCAAACGCAACCTTGGCGATTTCAGCGGCGATGTCACGAATGTCTTGGGCGGAAATACCACATTTGGCAGCAACGTTTTCCGGTGCGTATTCAGCAGAACCATAAAGGTCAGCCATTAAACTAAAGACAGGGCGTGCCGTAAAACCATCCGGTGTTTTAAACTCACCGTCCATGGCCAATGCAGTGGTCTTGTCTTTGTAACTTATCAACTTGCCTTTGCGTGTTGCAACAAGGGCGTTACCGTCTTTGTCCTTTACGAACAAGCCAGCCTTATCGCCTGCGTCCTTGCCGTAAACCAACCAAGGTGCGTTCGTGTAACGAATAAGGTATTCTAGATCGACTTTACCATTGCGAATAAGTTCATGGATCATCGACAGAATGAACAAGCCGTCGGTGCCGGGCGTTACGCCAACCCACTGGTCAGCAATGGCGTTGTAGCCTGTACGAACAGGGTTAACGGCAACAATCTTTGCACCACGCTCTTTAAGGCGCGACATGCCCATTTTAATCGGGTTTGAATCATGGTCTTCAGCAACGCCGAAGATCATGAAATATTTGGACTTCTCCCAGTCAGGTGATCCAAACTCCCAAAAAGCGCCGCCAAGGGTGTAAATGCCAGCAGCGGCCATATTTACAGAACAAAAACCACCGTGTGCGGCGTAGTTTGGCGTACCAAAGGCTTGTGCCCACCAACTGGTCAGGGACTGTGACTGGTCACGACCTGTGAAGAAGGCCAAACGCTCAGGGTTTTTCTCACGAACAGGGTTCAACCAGCTTGCAGCTGTGTCAAAAGCTTCGTCCCAGCTAATGGCTTTGAATTTGTTCTCGCCACGCTCACCAACACGGATCATGGGGGTTGAAAGGCGGGCAGGGGAGTAGTGCTGCATGATACCTGCAGAACCTTTTGCGCACAAAACACCCTTGTTAATTGGGTGGTCGCGGTTGCCCTCTATGTATCGGACTTCCTTTTTGCCGTCTTCACCATCACGCAAGTGTACGTTTATGCCGCAACGACACGCACACATATAACATGTGGTCTTTCGGATTTCGTCAGAGACTTTGGGTGAAGTGTCTAGCACGGGCTCTTTATCGTATGGCGCCACGTTGTGTTCCCTTTGAAAGCAATCTTGGCGGTACCATAGACACAGAGGTGTGACCTCGCAAGTTTTGAGGACGTATGTCTCAATTTGTTTCCGGGAGTAGGGAGCAATCGATTTGACTTTGGAGCAAGATTTTTGATTCAAGCCAAGTTTTCAGGGTGGAAACTAGGGTGTGCACTTAAAAAGTGTGTCAAGTTATATAATGTAGTAATTTAACTGATTTATGCAGACGAATTAGCTTGCATAAATGTGGTGTTTTCTATTTACAGGGCAACTATATATAGTCTTATTACTGGTAGACACGCCATGCGCGCAATGAAATTTTACGGCACTCTTTTTACATGTACGGCAATTTGTTCATTGGGTTTTGTTATTTTCACGTCACAAGTTGTCGCGCAAACTTCGACAGATAATGGAACATTGAGCGGTGGGGCTGCGACCGGAGTGACGGCGGTAACGTCGGTAACGCCAAGCACCAACCAAGTCGCGTATCCTCTTGGAGACCCATCAACGGCGTCCTGTCAGGGACAGCTTGATGAGTATTTCTTAAATTCCGAGATTGTCAGCACGACTGCCGATGTAGCTGGCTTAGCAGCCGAAGGGGCTGCCAGTGTTTTACCGTTAGGGGGGTCAGCTGCATCGGCAGTTGGTATCGCTGCCCAAGGAGTTGCAGTTGCCAACCAGCTTATAACGTTAAATGCTCAGTTAGCTGCGGCCCCTTTACCTCAGTGCGATCAAGAATTCATTGGTACTGTAAAGGTAAGTAACGGAGGTATTGATGTCACGGGCAATTCAACCGTAAGCGGTGCCTTTGGCGTCACAGGAGATATCAATGCAACCGGATCCGTTACAGCAACTACAATTGAAACGTCGCAAGGTGCATCCTTCTTTGATGGTCAAATTGTCATTGGTGATGCAAATAACAACGGCACAAATAACAGCCTTTATGCAGGTATTACAATTGGCGGTGGCGAAATTGCCGGTGCCGGTTTTGAAGGGGTTGAGGCTATTACGGGCCACATGGACGCCGTAGCAATTGGTAATGGTGCTTCTGCACTGCTAGTTGGTGCTACATCCTTGGGTAATAACGCTGATGCGACCATGGCGAACTCGACTGCAGCTGGTAACAACGCGCAAGCAACAGCTGATAATGCGTCAGCCCTCGGAAATGGCGCAACTGCTTCAGCCGCAGACGCAACTGCGGTTGGTAATGGTGCTCAAGCGACTGGCGAGAATTCTTCGGCCTTTGGTGACACGGCCAATGCCTCAGGTTTGGACTCAACCGCAATTGGTGTTAACACAGTTGCTTCTGCTACTAATGCAACGGCTATGGGTAATTCAGCCGATGCAACCGCTGTTGACGCGACCGCCGTTGGTAATGGTGCTCAAGCGACTGGTGAGAATTCTTCGGCCTTTGGTGATTCAGCTGCAGCATCTGGGTTAGATTCAACTGCAATTGGTGTGGCGTCTATTGCACTTGCGGTTAACACTACTGCAGTTGGTAACTTGGCAAATGCGAGTGTTGCTGATGCGACAGCAGTCGGTAATGCTGCGCAGGCAACTGGCGCAAATTCATCTGCTTTCGGTGATGGCGCAAA
>JBMYWL010000223.1:0-3083 GCA_049607365.1 Alphaproteobacteria bacterium
TTTGGCAACCTTGTTAACACCAATTTGTATCTTGGCTTCTTGGGAAGCTGTTCAAAAACGTGTTAAAGAATACATGATTGCGTTCTTGCTGCTTGAAACCTTGATGATAGGCACCTTCTGCGCCTTGGACATCTTCCTGTTTTATGTGTTCTTTGAAGCTGTTCTAATCCCGATGTTCCTGATTATCGGCATCTGGGGTGGCTCACGTCGCGTTTATTCAGCCTTTAAATTCTTCCTTTATACACTTGCTGGCTCTGTTTTGATGCTGGTCGCGATGATCGTACTTTACGTTGTTGGCGGTACTGCTGACATTCCGGCACTTGCAGCATTGACCTACACAGAAGACCTTCAGTTTTGGCTTTGGTTGGCTTTCTTTGCTTCGTTTGCGGTGAAGGTACCAATGTGGCCAGTTCACACTTGGTTGCCTGATGCACACGTTGAAGCGCCGACAGCTGGCTCTGTCATTCTGGCGGGTGTTTTGCTGAAAATGGGCGGTTACGGCTTCCTTCGTTTTTCAATTCCAATCATGCCAAATGCTTCAGATTATTTTGCGCCAATGGTTTTTGCTTTGTCAGTGGTCGCTGTAATCTACACCTCGCTTGTGGCTTTGGTTCAGGAAGACATGAAAAAGCTGATCGCATATTCTTCTGTTGCCCACATGGGTTTCGTGACAATTGGTACATTTGCTCTTAACCAACAAGGCATCGAAGGTGCTGTGTTCCAAATGTTAAGTCACGGCGTTGTCTCTGGTGCTTTGTTCCTGTTGGTTGGTGTTATTTACGACCGTTTGCACACACGTGAAATTTCGCGCTTTGGTGGCTTGGCTTATAACATGCCGCGTTACGCATTGGTGTTCATGGTCTTCACGATGGCATCGGTTGGTTTGCCAGCGACTTCAGGTTTTGTGGGCGAGTTCTTGGTACTGACAGGCGCATTTAAAGCTTCAACATTGGTTGCGTTCTTCGCAACGACTGGCATCGTTTTAGGTGCGGCCTACATGCTGTGGCTTTATCGCCGCGTGGTGTTTGGCCCGTTGGACAAAGACGACGTAAAAGCCATGTTGGACCTTAGCCCACGTGAAATTCTAACTTTTGCACCTTTATTGGTGCTGGTTTTCTGGATGGGTGTATATCCGACACCATTCCTGGACATCATCTCAGGTTCTGTTGAGAACTTGGTCGACAACTTCAATGCTGCAATTAGCGCATCAGCTAATGCCACGACTGACGCGTCTGGCGTTGTTTCTACCGGAGGAGCAAACTAATGACCGGATCTGATTTAATCTCCGTTCTACCTGTTCTTTTACCAGAACTGCTTCTGGCTGGTGGTGCAATCGCTCTGCTGATGTACGGCGTGTTCAAAGGCAATTCCAGCACTGGTAAAGTATTGGCAAGCGGTGTTGCTTTGCTCGTAGTCGCGTTTGTTTTGCTTATGCTTCGTGAAGACATGAGCGGCACAATTTTGGCAGACATGTTCTTGACCAACGATTTCACACGTTACATGAAAATGTTGGTGTTGATTGGTTCGGCGGGCGCCATGATGATCAGCTTCCGATATTTGGAACGCGTTGGTATCGCCAAGTTCGAATTCCCGGTTTTGTATCTGTTTGCAACAATCGGTATGATGATGATGGTGTCAGCCAATGACCTCATCTCTTTGTACATCGGTCTTGAACTTCAGAGTTTGTCACTTTATGTGGTTGCCGCCTTCCGTCGAGACACTTTGCGCTCAACAGAAGCTGGCTTGAAGTACTTCGTACTCGGTGCGTTGTCGTCGGGCATGTTGTTGTACGGTTCGTCGCTTGTTTACGGTTTCGTTGGTTCAACCAACTTTAGCCAAATCGCAACGAACTTAGCTACGCAAGGTGGTGATCTTGGTTTGAACTTTGGCCTTATCCTGGGTCTTGTGTTCGTGGCAGCTGGTCTGGCGTTTAAGGTTTCTGCTGTTCCGTTCCACATGTGGACGCCAGATGTTTACGAAGGTGCTCCGCTTCCGGTTACTGCGTTCTTTGCCACCGCGCCAAAAATAGCGGCCATGGCTTTGTTAATCCGCGTGATGATGGAACCTTTTGGCGACCTGTTTAACCAGTGGCAACAAATCATCGTGTTGGTTGCCGTCGCGTCCATGTTGTTGGGTGCCTTTGCTGCGATCTACCAAACACGCATCAAACGTCTTATGGCTTACAGCTCAATTGGTCATGTTGGTTTTGCCTTGGTTGGTTTGGCCGCAGGAACGGAGCTTGGCATTCAGGGTTTGGTAATCTATTTAACGATCTACCTGATTATGAACCTTGGTTTCTTTGCGTGTCTTTTGTCACTGGTGAAAGATGAAGCCGCACTTGAAAACTTAAGTGATTTTGCAGGCCTATCGAAGACACAGCCTTTCATTGCCGCCGCAATGACCATCTTCTTGTTCTCTATGGCGGGTATTCCACCATTGGCGGGTTTCTTCTCTAAGCTTTATGTGTTCATCGCAGCTGTTGAAGCGAACTTGATATGGTTGGCAATCGTTGGATTGGTTACATCGGTCTTTTCTGCATTCTACTACATCCGCCTGATCAAGTTGATGTATTTTGATGACGCGGTTGAGGGTGTTGAGCGTGTTGCAGGTCGTGAACTTCAGTTCGTAATTCTAATCTGCGCTATCATCACAATCGGCTTTATTCTGATGACCTCGTGGATTACAGGGCCAGCTGGCATTGCCGCTGGGGTTTATGCCGCTTAAGCTTTCCCAAGCACCAGTTCTAACATATGGCAGCGTCACATCCACCATGGATGTGGCGCGCTATTTGGTTTTGGGCTCGGGAAAATCCAATCCAATCCGTGAGATTCCGTTTGCTGTGCAATCTGCCGAACAGCTTAAGGGCAGAGGTAGATTAAGCAGTGATTGGCACAGTCCAACTGGTAATCTCTATACTTCTATTTTATTGCGACCAAAGTTGCGACCTGAACACATGGCCTTGACAAGCTTTGCGGTTGTTTTGGCATTGTACGATTGCATTCAAGCGAACGCCGTTGGGTGTGATCCCTTGGATTTGAAAGTTAAGTGGCCGAACGATCTGTTGCTTGAAGGTGGCAAAATTG
>JBMYWL010000224.1:0-3058 GCA_049607365.1 Alphaproteobacteria bacterium
AGCCCGTGCAATCTCTGCGATCCGCACCGCTGGCGTTGCCGCATCAAGACGAACAGTGACATCGTGTTTGATCACATCAATCGTGCCAGAGGATGTGACGGGAAGAGGTTGGGCTACAGACGCAGGCGTCTCAACCTCAACAGGCACAAAGTCCATGCCGTCCAAGATGGGCAAAACCAGCTTGCCCTGCCGCGCCATCCGCCGCCAATCAGACACCGTGCTGGGGATCAGCTCATACCGTTTAGCGACCGCATTGACAGTCTCGCCCTCAATCAACGTCTCCGCAACAATCCGTGCCTTCAACTCCGGCGGCCAATCCCGCTTGCCATCCGAACGCCGCGGCACCCTTGCCAGAAACTCGCTTGTAGCTCCCATCGAGAAACTCCCCACAATTCAAAGAAGCCTCAGAATCGCAGATCAGGCGTCATGCCGTAAGTGTGGGAGCAGCGCACCGCTTACACTTATTTTGACAAAACGGCAAGATTTAGCAACGCAGTCCGGCAAAACAGGACACCCAAATCAAATACCTAAGGGCACCGTTGTACAAACCAAGTATTTAAACAAATTTGAGTTCTCTCAGACCCTTATCAGTTACATATTCTCTGAGGTCACTGCGTATTGACAAGTCAGTAAGTTTCTGGATTCCAACACCATAAACCTTGCAGTCTTCGATCCCATCGGCCCAGTTGAAATATGTAAGAAGTATTGCTCTTATCACGCAATCTTTTTCCAACCCGCAATGACGGCATTGGAGATTGCCTTGGCCTCGGTATTTTGCATCAAACCCTAAAGTAAGGTCTCCAGAAGATTTAGGCCATTCCAAAGCTGTAAACATTTATCACCCTTTTTTGTGAAACTCTCATATGCAACATATGTTTATACGCTACTTGGAATTTTAATTTTACGGCTTGTGTGTTCAATAAGCAATTTTACACATCCAAAAGGGTGCATAGCTTTCCATGTCTCATCACAGCTGAAACGTGTATGTTCCACCATTTCTAAATGGCCCTTTATGACCTTTGCCATTCACATAGATGTTGGTGAGGCTTGCAGACGAAGACCATTCAACAAGAGCACGGCCATCACTTCCTGTTCTGACTGCTTTGGTTACCCCGCCCATGGAAACTGAGGCAGCGACGCGTATTCCGCTGGCATTTGATCCAGACTTATGGGCCACGTGGACCGTACAAATAGACATTTAGATGCTTTCCGTTTAGTTAGATTCACCCTGTGACACAGCAGTTTCAATGCCTTTTTCAAACAATTCATCGGCAAGAGCTTTGGTGATTTTGCACGACCAAACTGTACGTGTTTTGCTCGCTGGGTGCCACTTCTGCTTGCCATTTCCGGCACGGACAAGAACTTTCTGATTGGACCGGTTCTTATCAACGATTGTTCCAATCTTGTTCCAGGGCCCAAATACATCAATGCAAGTCACTTCACCAACCTTCAGGCTGTTAAAGTCTTTGGCTTGCCCGATGGTCGGGAAGGCTAGCATCAGGGACATAACCCCGATCGCAATTGAATTTTTCATACGGTTTTTCCCAGTAGTTTAATGCTCAGTACAGTTTCTTCTTTCGAAACGTGTGTTTTGTTAATAGTCACAACCTTAACGAAACTTATTTATTGAGCAAGCCATGTTTTCCGACCCAGCGATTAACTCTCTTATTTTTGTCGTGGGCCTTCTGGTCGTCGTCTACTTGGTGCTAATTGTGACGATAGCCTTGCTGCGCCGGGCCTTATGGCTATTCTCTGGTATCTTCTTCCTCATCGACGAATTCATGTGGTTTGCCTACAACCCGTTGCGCTTCACAATGAAGGACCGCGAGCGGGGCAGTAACCGCTTGGGCTTTGTGGTTTTTAGCCTGTTCTTGGTCAAACCCATTTGGCAGCTCAGCGTTTGGATTTTGACCACACCACTGCGGATAATAACCGCGCTGTATTTCGACGTACTGATGTATCTGTTTGTCATGCTCAGCGACAGCTTGGACGAACTTCTGCACCCCAAGCTTGGCAGAATGAGGGATCGTAAAGGTTTTGATTACGCCTGGCGCTGGCTGCTTGGAATGCCATTTCGTTTTCTGTGGCTCATATTCAAAAACGCTTTGGCTGTCATAGATTCCGTGATGATGCTGATCGTTTCAATCGTCTGGCCAACGTTCACAATGTATCATGGGACCAGCGAAGATGCGGTCTTTGATATCAAGAAGGGCAACCGCTGGCTTGTCGGTGGCGGTAATTTTGGGGGCTCTGGTATCTATTTTGGCCGCTCGGTCAAAGTAGCACAGCATTACGCTCGAATGTCTTCAAGTGATCCCTCCCAAGAACGGATCATTATTGCACGGGTAACATTTTCAATGTTGCGCAATGTGGGCACACTTTTCTCCGAAAAGCGCCAGGATGTTGGAAGTATGGGCGAGGCTGGGGAACGTCTAGCTAAGGCGCTGAAATTTCCATTCTTCGCAACAGAGCTTTGGCGTGACCGGAAAAACTGGTGGGAATATTGTCTTCTGCATGGCGACAAGCGGGGACAGTATATCTCAAGTTGGCGCATTCGCGGTGTTGGCTTTGCCAAACTCAAAAACGAGTCCCAACTTTCTGGAACCCTTGAGCGTTTGTGGGGTGGGAAAGCCCATTACTGCTTAAGCATCCCGAACATCATTCTGACGGTGATCTCTGGTGGCTTTGCCCTTTGGGTATTCAACCTGTTCACTTAAGCGCTTTGTAAGCCGAGAACGCTTCGTTGAACGCGGCCGCTGACCCACCTCTATCGGGATGTGTTTTAAAGGCCATCTTACGCCAGGCGGCCTTGATGTCTTGGTCGGTGTAAGTCTGCCCAGGTGCCAGCTCTAAGATCGTCAAATACCTATCGCGCAGGGAAGGGGCCATAGTGCTGCTCGTCGCCTGCTGTTGCTGAGTGCCTGAGCTTTTTGACTGTGATTTCTGATTTTGACTTGATGATGATTGTTGCTGTGACCCAGAACTTTGCGAACTTGATTGCTGGCTTCGGCTTGACGATGATTTTTTCTGCGAACCACTACTTTGCGTTTTCTGATAA
>JBMYWL010000225.1:0-3012 GCA_049607365.1 Alphaproteobacteria bacterium
CTGGGGCGTGATGAACCAGGTTGCTGTGCAAGAGGCTGCCAACATCCGGTTCCCGATGGAAAACTTCATCGGTATCTGGTGGTCCGGTTCTGAGAACGATGTGCTGCCAGCGGGCGAAGCCGCCAATGGCTATAAGGCTTTGACATTCCACAACGTTGGTAGTGACTTCCCAGTTTATGATGACCTGCAAAAGCATGTTTATGACGCTGGTAAAGCAGCTGGCAACGGCGACCAAGGTGGTTCAGTACTTTATAACCGTGGTATGTACGCGGCGATGTTGGCTGTAGAAGCTGCTAAAGATGCACAAGCGGCAACTGGCAACGCAAACATCACCCCGGGTGATATGCGCGACGCTATGGAAGGTCTTTCAATCACTGAAGATCGCATGGCCAGCCTTGGCATGCCAAACTTTGGTCCAGCCTTCGACGTTTCGTGTGACAACCACGGTGGCCCTGGCCTTGTTGCTGTACAGCAGTGGGACGCGGAAGCGGGCGAGTTTAACTTGATCTCTGACTTTGCTGGTACAGACATGGACGTTATCGGCGGCTTGATTGATGAAGACTCAAGTGCATATGCAGCTGAGAACAACATCGCCGAGCGTTGTAACTAAAATCTGACTTAAGGGAAGGGTTGCTTCGTGCAGTCCTTCTTCTACTGTACTCTACTTTTCCCTCGTCCTTCGATACGATCCAGCGACAAGCGCAGGATCACTCAGGATGACGGGAAAACACCAATCATGTCGTCCTGAGTGATTTCCTTTTGGAAATTGTAACGAAGGATGGGTCCCTATAAACGGATTGAATTTAACAAGAGGCCGTTTCCATGTCTGCTGCAGCAATACAACCAGCCAACGCTTCAAATCTGCTCGAAGTTCAGAACATTGAAGTCATTTACGATCACGTTATTCTGGTTTTGAAAGGAATTTCGCTTGACGTGCCTTTGGGCGGCATTACGGCATTGCTAGGCGGTAACGGTGCTGGAAAAACAACCACGCTTAAAGCGATTTCCAACCTTTTGAAAGCCGAACGCGGTGAAGTGACAAAGGGCCGAATTGAATTTGATGGGCATGAAGTGTCCAAGCTGAATGCCAACAACCTCGTCAAAATGGGCTGCATTCAGGTTATGGAAGGCCGCCATTGTTTTGAGCACCTGACTGTTGAAGAAAACCTGTTAACCGGTGCTTACACACAATCTGGCAAGACGTCTGAATCCTTGGAAATGGTCTACTCTTATTTCCCACGTCTTCGCGAACGTCGTAGCTCCCAAGCGGGTTATACCTCGGGCGGTGAGCAGCAAATGGTGGCGATTGGCCGCGCCTTGATGGCCAAACCAAAAATGATTTTGCTCGATGAACCATCCATGGGCTTAGCACCACAGTTGGTGGAAGAAATCTTCGAGATTGTAAAGCTATTGAACGAAGAGCAGGGCGTTACGTTCTTACTTGCTGAGCAGAACACAAACATCGCGCTGAAATACGCGCATTACGGTTACATACTTGAAAACGGTCGCATCGTTATGGACGGCAAAGCCAAAGACCTTGCTGAAAACGAAGACGTTAAAGAGTTTTACCTTGGCATGAACAAAGACGGTCAGCAGTCGTTCAAAACAGTGAAGTCATATCGCCGTCGTAAGAGATGGCTATAGGTTCGGTACCAGTCACTGCAAAGTGATTGGCATTGAAACAGATTAATTCGTAAGCGGATTGTATGCTTAAACATATTTCGCTTCTCTTCATCCTTAGTCTTACAACAACAGGCCTTTCTGCTCAGCAAGAGCCTTGGCTTAAGCTTAATCATGACCAAATACAGCGGGTTATGGTTGATACTGAAGTTGCATATAAAGGCGAAAGCAGAGTTACGCAGACTTTCCACGGTGACGGCACTACAACTTACATCTCCGGTCGACCCAGTTTAGGAAAGTGGCAGGTTCGGGGTAACAAATACTGCTCTGTATGGCCGCCGTCTGAAAGTTGGTCATGTTTTGAAATATTCCAAGACCAATCAAAGTCGTGGATACGCTTTGTTGGTGAGCGAAACGATGTTTGGGACGGAGAAATCCAGAAGCCTAAAGCTCTAGATTAATACTACGCAGCGCCAAACACACGCTCTATTTTGCGAATAGCTTCATCTTGAAGTAGGGACATTTTGCTTCCCATTGTAGCGGCTTCCGTTAGAGCATCCAGCAAATCGTCGCACTCCTCTTCAGTTAAAAAGCCTTTCAGATAGGTTCCTTGCCTTTGGAAAAAACGTGGCGCGTCTTGCACCTTGTGAATTGAAAAGCGCGCCTGAGCGATGAGCTCTTCAATTTCTGCTGGTTCAACGCCAAAGGTATTTTCTAAAACACCGCGCAAAAACGACCAGTGTTTGTCGCTTAGTTCGCCTTCCATACGCATGATGACCAGAAGTAAGCAAGTTGCTGAATGCACGGGGTTATCAATAAGCTCGTGTGGTTGCTTTAAGTTTTTACGCTTCCAGAACCACCAACGCGTTTTTCCATAAGCTGTGCTTACGGCGTCAGCCGCTTGAGAGGCAGCATCCACACTGCGGCGTATGATGAAGAAGTAATAACTAGCGGCCGCAAGGGCGCCCAAAATTGCTAAAATAAACGGCATGAATTTTAGATCCCCATAACAAAAAAGGCGCACCCTTTGAAGGAATGCGCCTTTGTAAATTCTGTAAGCTATATGCGCGCTTTTGCGTCTTTCATATAGGTTTAAGGTCTCCTCCCTAACTTGGGCCTTAAATCTCTGGCTCAGCGATCTCTGCTGAACACGAACGTCTTATACACGGCTACGCGAGCAGTTCAACAGAAAATGCATATCTCAAGCACAAGAAACGCAATAATTGAATCTGGCTTCATTACGTTTCAGTTTATCTAAAATTAATTCGTGTTAATGAAGCAATTTCCCGCCAAATTTGATGTTTTGGTCACGCTTCTGCTGCGAATCAGTCTTATTGCCAAGTTGTTCAGCTAGCACTTGTAGAGCGAATCCTAATCCAGTACTCATTTGCT
>JBMYWL010000226.1:0-2999 GCA_049607365.1 Alphaproteobacteria bacterium
ACATTGACTTCGATGACACCCAAAACTGTGCCATTTTCAGCAATTTCCTTACCAAAAACAGCACCAAACTGAGTGACCACAACTACAACCGGATTACATTTCGTTTGAGCAGGTCAAAGTGCAGTAAAAGCAAACAGCAAAACAAGTCGATCACCTTTGCATACTTAAAAGCTTCTCCACTAGACAAGAACGCTGCAAAAAAACCGATAGCTAGGATCATTAAAAAGCAAGCTGCAACTCCGATAATTGTTTCCATGAAACCCTTAGAGTCTGAACCCGTAGCACCGCCAAAGACGCAAAAAACGAGTATCATCACTCCAAAAGTGTTGCCAAAAAATGACAACACAACGCTAAGTGCACCCAGCGCAATCGCGCCCAATAATCCGCCTGACACCAAAGAAGAACCTGTTGCCAAAAAGTCACAGACTTCAAAAGCAACCACACGCCTTCGGATCGTAAACGTGGAAAAATACGGTGCATTGGCCCTGAGAGATTCCCCGCCATACGGAAAGAAAATTCAGGAAGTTCCCTATGGAACAAAGGATCTTGCAGTGACAACTTGCCGATTGGTCAAAGCAGACAGCCCAAGACCATGGTGTAAAGTATCCTACAACGGGGTTTCAGGCTGGGCTTACTCCAAGTTTCTGGAAGATCAAACCACTGGTAAACAGCCCAGCGTGGGTAACTTCCTTGTGGCTGGCTTACCAGCAACAACCCCTACCTCAGCGACACCAGTAACAAAGATAATTGCGAAGCCTGTCGAGTTGTTTGAAGATTTACCCATGTTAAATCGCCCTATTCTTGGGACAGTCGTATCGCTTATCACACAGCAACAGCCAAAAGCTAATCTTATTGAGTGTGTGACGATGCAAAGTAACCAAGCGGTTTGGTGCTACTTAAACCACAACGGAAATGTTGGATGGGTGGATGCGGCAGAGCTTAAAAAACGCCTACCTAAAGCTGATCTCAGCCCCTCTATAACAAAATCTAAAACTGCCGCCACACGACCCACAAAGGCGGTTAACACATACACAATATCCGGCGCATCGCATCTAAACGTTCGGTCCGCACCACGAAGAGGTCGTGTGAAAACCAAACTACCCATTGGAACAAAAGGCATTGATATTGTTTCTTGTAATCCCAAAGGGATGCGCAAATACGCGTGGTGTTTGATTGACACTGGCCAGATTACTGGCTGGGCCTACGCTCGCTATCTTGTAAACGAGCGTAGCGGCATGCCGCCAAGTTAAAGCCTAACGAAACAGGCGGAGAGAATTCACCCGACCATTTCGTTCAAACTTTACGTCCCACCTGCGACGGCCTTCCAGTGCAGCCAAATCCAAATCATCAAGAGACGTGAGCTGTTTGCCGTTCAGGGACAGCAGTATGTCACCCACACGGAAGCCATACCGTCCCGCGACAGAGCCACGATAAATTCTGTCAACGATAACACCTTTCCAGCGTCCTGCTACGCCACGATCCCGTGCTGCTTTCGGGGACAAGTTGGAAACCACCATGCCCGAAAACGGGTGGTTGCCGTCCAACAAAGTTGTGTTGGCCTCAGGAATTTCAGGTGGGTCGATGGGGTTGATCAAAACCGTGCTTATCTCGTCCCCGCTGTCTACTTCGAGCGTTACAGGGCTATAGGGCTCGGCAAGTCGCAAGCGGTACAGCATGGACAGCTGATCCACCACCTCAACACCATTCACAGCGACAATCACATCGCCCTGATTAATTCCGGCTTTGTCTGCTGGGCCGCCGTTGAAAATGACATCGACAACAACGCCACCAGCACGAAGCAAGCCCTTTTCACGGGCTAGGTCGTTGGTCAAATCATCGCCTTGAAAACCCAACCATGGCACCGAAGAGGCCTGTCCAGTCTTTAGGTCGCGCACATAAGCAGCGATAAGATTGGCTGGAATGGCAAAACCAATGCCATTTGAACCACCGGATCGGGAAAATATAGCCGTGTTTATGCCGACAAGCCGACCCGACATATCAACCAAAGCACCGCCAGAGTTTCCTGGGTTAATCGCGGCATCTGTTTGTATGAACAAGTTGTTTCCACGTTGAACCACACCTGTACGCGAAACCGCAGACACAATGCCAGATGTGACGGTTTGTCCCACACCGAAGGGGTTGCCAATCGCCAAAACAAGGTCGCCAACTTCCAGCGCATCGGAATCGTTCAATGCGATAAACGGAAAATTTTCCTCTGTTGTTTCAAGCGATAAAAACGCCAAATCTGCATCTTCGATTTCCAACATAACTTTCGCAGAAAACTCCCGCCTGTCGCTGGTCACAACCTGACCCATCAATAAACACGCCCGAACCAAGTGAATTTTCGATACGCTTTTGGGTACGTCCGCTGTTACCAAAAGGTGAAAATGGATCATTTCCAAACATTTCGTCAAACAAAGAGCGGCGGCGGCGCTGCACAAGTGTTTTTGTGTAAATGTTAACAACTGCAGGGGATGTTTGTTTCACAATAGGTGAAAAAGAAAGCTTCACCTGCTCCATTGAGGACGGAACCTGCGCATTTGTTTGTGCGCTCACAGATGCTGTAAATATATGACTGGCAACCAGCATTACAAAAATGCAGTTAGAAATTTGACTGAAAATATTTGGCATTGTCTGGGTCCGGCTTAAGAATAATTTCCCTGCAAATTGCACAAGGAAATTGGCAGGAATAAAGCCAAAAAGAGTAAACTGATATCTTGTTTTTGAGACGATTTACCTAAAATTGAATTGATTGTTTTTCAACACACAGTTGTATACACTCTAGGTTAGTTACTTAGACTTTCGCGTTCGAGCGGTGCATCGAACACCAATTTGCATAACAAAGGAAACAACATGAAGAAAATTTTATCCGTCTTTGGTTTGAGCCTATTGCTCTCCCTCACGATGTTCAGTGAAGCCTTTGCAGCCATGTCAGGTAAGCAAATTAAAAAAGAAATTTCTGGTACGTATAGATTTGCCACAAATTCTGGGTTCACTGG
>JBMYWL010000227.1:0-2988 GCA_049607365.1 Alphaproteobacteria bacterium
TCTTTGGTTGGACCGTGGGCAACAAGCTCACGTGCCAGCATCAAAGTGTCCGGGAAATGCTCGCGCACTGTCTCGTAGTCATGGAGTACCGCAATCACTGTGCGCTCCTCACGGTACCAACGGTGTATAATGCCGATAAGGTCGCTCATGGTTCGTGCATCAATTGCCGTGAACGGCTCATCCAGCAACACAAGCTGTGCGTCCTGCAACAACAAGCGCGCAAACAAGGCCCGTTGCATTTGACCGCCAGACAAGGTGGCGATTGCACGTGCTTCAAAACCCGTTAAGCCAACGGCTGCAATCGCTTCTTCCACTTTCTGATGCTTAGTCTTTGATAAACGTCCAAACGCACCAATTTCCCGCCAGAGACCCATGGACACCAAATCAATAACTGAAAGTGGGAACGTGCGGTCGATGCTGGACTGCTGCGGTAAGAAGGCAATGTCTTTACGCGTCAAGGAGCCAAATGAAACCTTACCTTCAAGTGGGGTTAAAGAGCCCACCATCGACTTTAACAGTGTGGACTTACCCGCACCGTTGGGACCGACGATAGCCGTCAAACTACCTTGGTTTATGGTGGTGCAGATACCCTGAACAGCCGGAAAACGGTCGTAAGAAAGGGTTAGGTTTTCAAGAGATAAAGCGGTGGTCATGTTTAACCCAAAGGTGCCGTGGCCCAAAAGAACCCAGCCCAGAGCAATATAATAAAGACAGAGACGGCGGCAACGCGCTTGCCAGCACTTAACTGGACAAGACGTGTTTTAGCGAAAAAATTCATCATCAACAAACCGGTCCATTATGACAAGGTCCATTTTGACAAGAAGCGCGAGGCCCCGTGTTCAAAAACTTATGGTATATATGTTATGTTATAACATGTATGCAAGGTTAAAATGATTTTTTTCGAACATTGGTTTTATGTGTGCGGTTTCAAATAAATATATGCAGTAGGAAATTAGAACCTGAGATTGTGCTCAATTAACATCTCGGCACAACCTTATTCACATCCTTAATGACGGCAAACTTAGCTTTTGCAGACACCTTGAAAATTGAGGCATCAACAACGGTCCAGAAAGGAACAGTCATGGCCCCACTATTTGATGATTTCAGCTTCAATTTTGAAAATGAAGCGCAGACCGTGAAAATTACGCTACAAACGTACTAATTGTCGAACACCTCCTTGTTCAAAACAGCAAGGAGGTACCGAAACAAACTCAGGCTTTATGTGTTTTCTGCCTAGCGAATGCGTAGAATAACCCAGCTGCCTTTTCTGCCAACTTTCTTGGCGCCTGCACGACGGCGATCAGCAATGGCACCCTTTTCGTGGCTAGGGCAAGCGATCAGTCTTTTGCCCTTCTTCTTATATTTTTTAATGTTTGCGGTCACACGTAACAGTTGGCAAACATGGCCACTGCTCGGATAAGCTCTTATTGCTGACAAACCCGAAGCTGAGGGCGGCGTATAAGAGGTTGAACTGGCCATTGAAGCGTTTGGTAAACTGAGCGCAAAAATCGCGACAGTTAAAAGAAAACTCAAATTCTTTATGATCATTCTCATGCGATTTTCTCCGAAACTAAATCTAATTTTGATTCTTAAAAAAATTTGACAGAAATACAACATAACATTGTTCTCCACTCAAGTGGGCAACTAATGTTAAAAAAGTGAATTCGAAATAAACCATCCCCTCCGCAAGCAGCGGGGTATTGACTAAAATTTTGTACAAAGACCGTATTTAGGGCACGATCCCCGCACTTGGTGCGGGGTCCATAGGGCAATCTATTTCCTGTTTACGTATACAGTATTTTGTTTATGATATGAGATATGGTGCATTTATCCAATCAAATACTGAACGATAATCAACCACTTCACAAACGGTCGTTTGAGATACTAACGTCATGTTGATTGGATACGCCCGCGTCTCGAAAGCAGACGGCAGTCAATCGCTCGATCTTCAGAGTGATGCTTTGATTAAAGCTGGTGTCACCGAAGATCATATTTATTCTGACGTGGCATCTGGCAAGAAAGACGAACGCGCAGGCTTACTCACTTGTCTCAAAGCATTACGAACAGATGATGTACTTGTTGTCTGGAAACTCCGCCTTGGCCGCAGTCTTAAACATCTGGTTAAAACCGTTTCTGACCTGTCTGATCAAGGCGTTGGATTAAAGGTTCTTGCTGGTGCAGGAGCACAGGTTCGCTTGGCGCAATCTTCGATGGCAAAGCGAGATACTTCTGTTCCTGAACTCTGCAAAGAACTCGGCATCCAACCCGTCACACTCTACCGGTATGTCGATCCGAATGGCAATCTACGTGAGTATGGGCAACGAGTGTTGGCCAGTTAATATGGTCAGTAATGAAGAACGCATTCTCAAGAGACTTGAGGCTTTTCATAACTCGCTAAATAATCTGAAGCAAATTGCTGATAAAGAATGGCATCAAGGTGGAATAACATGGAAATTTGATTTCCATAAAATCGGCGCAGTAAATTTAACAAATACCCTTACGGAAGTATGCAGCCGTTCAAAGTTTGATCTATCAAAGTCCTTTGAACAATGTGTCTCTGAATGGGCAATTTTAATGTGGTACGCACACGGTTGCCCACCTGATCAAACACAAACAGCGTATTGTGGTGACCTAACTATTAGACCAAAAGACGTTAAAGTATTTAATAAGGAGGCCGTAAATATTTTAAGGATGGTCGGTCCAGTGAACGGAACAGAAAAGTGCATTTTTGGCATAGAAATTAGAGAAATTGATTATATTTCAATAAAAATAGCCTTTGCGTTAAGGCGACAGGTTATGGTGCATCATATTTTATGGTCAGTTGATTAAGCCAGTAAAGTTTGAAAGTGCCAGTAGGCAAAACCTTAGGGTGTCATTTGACACTCATCCGCAACAGACCCCTATTAGGGGCACGATCCCCGCACTTCCTCAAACGTGTTCAAGTTAAACACTGCCTTTCGGCAAAGGATACGGGGTCCATAGGGCAAT
>JBMYWL010000228.1:0-2983 GCA_049607365.1 Alphaproteobacteria bacterium
ACTGTTGAACGATTACTCAGGATGACGGGTGCTGAATGCGAGTGAGGTCTATACAACCATTGTCAGTTCGAGTGGCCGTCGAATGTAATTCGAAGGCTGTATCGAGAACTTGCTGGCGTTCATCGTAAATGATTCACGTGAAACATTTTAATTCTGATGTTTTGATTTGCACGAATTTCTAAGTTTTTTGTTCCATCTGTATTTAACCTTTGGTTCTTCATTGAAACCTTCGCAGAGTTTTTCACATGGAACGCCGTCTGCATCTCCGTCTCGTCTTATATGACCACATGCGATCATATGGTAAAACGCTTGCTCGCAGGATTTGATTTTCTTGCAGCTGATTTTTTTGCACGACCAACGTTTGCTCCAAGCGTTAACGGGTGGGCACGTTTTCCCACGTGAGTAGGCGACAAGGTCTGTGTCACTAAGTGCGAAAGCACTGCTTGTTATAAAAATAGCTGTGACAAGGTAAAGAGCAGCAAAGCATTTGAAACAGACTTTTGACATGTAAGCATTATAGCAAAGAATAAGCAGTTGGTGTAGCTGTTATGGACCCCGGATTGAATCCGGGGATCGGTGAATTTCGAAAAAGCGATTACCTAAATTATGAACGTTTCACGTGAAACATTCGCGTTTTTTAACGGAAACGTGCCAGTACCGTGTCTAGCTGGTCCAGTGATTTGTAGGTAATAATCAGCTTTCCGGCTTCGCCATGGCTTTTCGGGTCGATGTCGAATTCAACCTTTAGACCCAAACGGCTTTCGATTGTTTGCTCCAAAGCCCGTGTGTCTGGGTCTTTGACCAAACCAATTTTTCCGCCAGCGTTGTTTCCCGAACCTGATCCGCTCGCAGCACCACTTGTAGATCCGCCTGTAGAACCACCCATTGAACCACCGGGAGCGTCCAACCGTAGTTGTTTGTCAGCTTCAGCCTTTTGCTTTTTAACCAGAGTTTCGGTCTCACGTACCGACAGGTTCATTTCAATGACATCATCAATAAGTGCGTTGGCATCCACAGCGCCCAGAAGCGTGCGCGCGTGTCCGGCACTGATCTTGCCCTTATCAAGGGCGGACGAAACACCGTCCGGCAAACTTAACAAGCGCAGGGAATTTGCGATGTAAGATCGGCTTTTGCCCATGATTTTTGCCAAGTCTTCTTGGCGATGGCCGAACTCGTCCATCAAGCGCTGGTAACCTTGAGCCTCTTCCAAAGCTGACAGGTCCAAACGTTGAACGTTTTCAAGGATAGACAGCTCGAGCGTTGTGCGGTCATCCAGATCTTTGATAACAACAGGAACTTCGTGCAAACCCGCGAGCAGGGCGGCACGCCAGCGACGTTCACCAGCAACAATTTCGTAACCGCCATTTTCATGGGGACGAACGATAATCGGTTGCAACAATCCTTGGTTTTGGATGGAGTTTGAAAGCTCCTCCAACGCGGTTTGGTCGAATTGGCGACGTGGCTGATATTTACCTTGGATCAACAGGTCAGTTGGTAGTTTCGCCAAACCAGCTTTGGAAACTGTGTTGGCTGCGGTCGTGTCTTCTTCAAGCTCTGACCCGCTGATTTGCATTCCGGTTGATTGATCGTATGAAATTGGATCATCACGCAGCAGGTTTTCTTGTCCCGCACCCAAAAGTGACGCCAGGCCTTGGCCCAAAGGAGAGGATTTAGCTGGTTTTTTTGCCATTAGTTCGAAACCTTAGATAAAGGGGATGCCGTAGCGGTTGGGGCCTGAATGCTGATGCCTTCGCGTTTTAACAGCTCGGCTGCCAACGCGATGTAAGCTTGAGCGCCAGATGACTTCACATCGTATAAAATTGCGGGTTTACCGTGGGACGGTGCTTCGGAAACTTTGACGTTACGCGGAATAACCGTGTCAAACACGCGTGATCCCAAATAAGACCGCACATCATTCGCCACAACTTCACTCAGCTTGTTGCGCTTGTCGTACATGGTCAAAATAACACCCTGTAAGCTTAAGGCAGGGTTAAAGTGTTTGCGCACGGTTTCGATTGTTTTCAACAAGTGGGCCAAGCCCTCTAGCGCATAAAACTCTGTTTGAAGCGGCACCAACACGCGGTTGGCGGCTACGAGTGAGTTAATGGTCAACAAACCAAGGGCAGGTGGGCAATCAATAATGACTGCGTCATACCCTTTACCCAAACGGTCCAAATAAGACTTCATGACATACTGCGGGCGGTCAAGCTGCATCAACTCGACCTCTGCAGCTGCCAGATCAACAGTCGCGGGGATAAGCGTAACGTTATCAACGCAAGTTTGAACCAAAGCCTCTGAGCCCTGAACCCGATCAATCAATACATCGTACAGGTTTTTTTCACGCTGGTTTGGCAAAACGCCTAAGCCAGTGCTGGCGTTTCCCTGTGGATCGGCATCGATCAACAAAACCTGTTGGCCGCAAGCTGCCAAGCCCGTCGCTAGGTTGATAGCCGTTGTGGTTTTGCCCACTCCGCCTTTTTGGTTCGCCAAAGCGTAAATTCGCGTCGCCATGTAGCTCAGCCTTTATGTGATAAATTGGAGATAATCAGAATGCGTGCGTCTGCATTTGTCTGACTTAAATGGTTTTGAACGTCAAATTCGTAGTGTTTCTGTGCTTGGGCTACTTCATCTTCCCATGCACCACCTTTTAACAGCACCATTTGACCGTCATCGCTTAACATGGGGAGTGCCCAACCGAACAGCTTATCCAATGGAGCAACAGCACGTGCTGTCAGGCAACTGGCTTTTTCACCTGTGTAGGCTTCCAATCTGCTGGTGATAACTTCGGTCTTAAACCCAAGCTTTCGCGAGGTTTGAGCCAAAAACTGACATTTACGTTGGTCCGAGTCGATCATGCGGATCGGCCCAACCCCAGAAGCTGCCAAAACCATGCCAGGGAATCCGCCACCGCTGCCCAAGTCTATAAGACCACCTGTATCGGCGGAGATATGGGGTAGGTAGGGAATCAGTTGGAAAGAATCCA
>JBMYWL010000229.1:0-2974 GCA_049607365.1 Alphaproteobacteria bacterium
CACGGCGTTATGATCGCCTGCATCGTGTAGACCGCCTTTTTCCAATGCTGCGCGGAAAGATGCGCCGAATGCGCCTTCCCAAACTTCTAGCTCCATTGTTACGTCGCCCAAACGAACTGACTCGTAAACGGCTTGGCTGTCTGTTGTTACATACTCAACGTTGTTGCCCATTGTCTCAAGCATTTGGCCAACAACATTTGACATTACAATCTGGCTTGACCAGTTGTGAATTGGAATAACGATTGGATCACTTGAGTCTTTGGCATGACCTGCACCCAATGCGATCGATGGTGCTAAAGCAACAGATGCGACCAATACAGCTTTCAAAAAAGATTTCATATTTTCCTCCGAGAATGCCCAACAAGACGCAGGGCAAATACAGTTAATTTTGTTTGCGATTTATGCATTTAATCATCTGTAAAAATGCTCTCACAAAAGCCCTTTTTAGGATCAGGCCTACACCCAAAACTACTGATTTTTCACTGCATGGCAAGTTTATTTAATGCGAGTAGTTGTGAATTGTTACTAAAACTACGCTTAGAAAGTTAGAATTCTCAAGTTTTGGCAGGCCCTTTTATGATGCTCACCCAGAGTAACGACCTGAAAACCTATTCAAATCCAAGTGTAAGGTTGGACAAAGCGGTTTTTTTAACCGTGGTGTCAAACGAATTCGAACTTGGCTCTGTTGCCCGCTGATCTCACCGATTAAGTGAACAATAGCAAACGCCATTCGGCCAAGATCTGATCTCGATTTCTCTTAAAATCAGCTCGTAAGTTTAGTTGGCGGTTTTGGTTAGAATGATTGTGAAATGAAGCTTGAACAGAAAAAATTTTTGCAAACGCGCCATACTTCGAAATCGTAACCTACGTAGTCTCTTCGCCGAAACGGCAAATGTGAATTTTCACATCAGTTGTTCGCCCACCTCTCAGTATGGTGGTGTCAGACAAATTCGAACTAGTCTCTAAAAGCCAAAACACCGTTTTCAATTGGCCACCAAATTTCGCCAGTCGGTGAGGGACTGGTTACGTAATTTCTTGAATGTTTGCCTAGTTTCTAAGTGTCGTTGATGGTTGAATAAGTTCTGAAATGCTGCCTGAATAGCGACGAATTTCTGTAGTGATTCCATTGATCGAAAACGGCACATGGCTCGTTCTCGCCGTCGAAAATGGAGATGCGAATTCTCGCATTGATTGTTCTGATATTGACCAGTTTCGTGTTTACCCAGTATTCCCAGATCCCGAAGTGCAGCACGATATGAACCTAGTTTATCAGTTACAATTCTGTTGGGAGAGCCGTAACTTTTCAATAATTTCTTTAATATTTTCAATGCTTTACGCTTATCGCGTCGTTTAGAAACGAAACATTCAAGAACGTTTCCTTCTTGGTCAACTGCTCGCCAAAGGTAATGTTGCTTGCCTCTGATTTTCACAAACACTTCGTCGATATGCCATTTCCAATTTGAATGAAACTTACCTTTCCGGGTTCGTATTTTCTTTGCGAAGTATGTCCCAAATCGGTCGCGCCAGCATCGAATTGATTCATGACAAACGTCGATCCCGCGTTCGTGCAAGATGTCTTCAACTTGACGCAAACTTAAAGGAAAACGCACATAATACATGACCGCTAGCTGGATGATTTCTGGACTGGTTTTGAAATATTTGAACGGATCTATTTTGCTCATTTGCTGACGTTAACGAATTTCTACTGAAAAGCAAAGTTGCTCTGACAGGACCGTTTCCACGACTGCGAGCACCTCTGACAGAACCAAGATTCGGTCCACCGCCTCTTTGCACAACTTCATACGGCAAACCTTGCGCTAATGCATGGTCTGCAAAGCCGTCGCCATACGCTTGATCCCAAAGATGCGTACAGGCAGCAATTTGTTTTTCTAGTGCGATAATCTGTCCAGTGTTGCCATTTGCCAAAGCACTCTTGTAAGCTCCAATCAATCCATCAAGCGCAACTTTCGCTTCGTCGACTGTTTTTTGCCCATCTCCATTCAAGTCGCTAACCGGGACTCCACAAACTTGAGTCGACGGACTTGTGGGAGCAGAGGCAGTATTACATGATGTAACCACAATTAAGCCTCTTGCCTCGTCCCAAGCCAGTTCTTCGCTTTGCGCAAGCAAATGAGCTGCTATCGCTTTTTCCTCAGCTGTCAGCGAACCAGCCGCAATCAAGGCATCAATGCTTTTGAACTGCGCTAATGTGGTCGAAAAAGCGTCACTTTGGGCAAAAGCATTTGCCTCTTCAGCACTCAGTCCATTTGCGATCATCTTACGATAGAGCTCTGAACCCCTTGGTCCCATGGCTTTCACATCAGACGGTACTGTTGCTGACAGGGCCCGTGCAAGGTTCACTGTTTTCTGGATGTTTTCTGGCATTTCGCGCAGTTGCTTGACCGGAATGTCCAGACTGATCGAGAATTCTTTATCCACGGTAATGATCTGTACCGAGTTCGTGTCGCGGTTCAGGCCAGCGATGTTACCATCTGCGTCTTGGTCCAGAATGGTGATGGTGCCGTCGCCAATAGTCGCTTGTGTATAGCCCTGTAAGTCTTTGTTGGAATAGTCAAAGCCAAGACTGTCGACGGTGGCAGCACCATCTGCTGGCGTACCAACGCCGATGGACCCGCCAACAGACATAGACTGGTCTGTGTCCTGCAAGTTCGCGTAGGTCAGGCTGCCCGTGGTCAGATCAACAAGGCCCTCCTCCGAGGCAATCAGGCTGGCGAGCAAGTGCGTGTTGTCACCAACGGTAACGGTCACGTTGTCCACACCCACCAAGCTGGTGATGTCGTCAGTGAAGCGGCGGTCAGCTTCGTTCATGCCGCCATTAACAGAGAATGAGCTGGTCGACATGCTGAGGCCGAAGTTAAAGCCCTCGCTGGTCGAGGAATTCTGCAAGCTTTCAAGTGAAAGACCGCCAGCAACACCTAAATCAAGCGTGCCACCAGAGGCCACCTGTCCACCA
>JBMYWL010000230.1:0-2945 GCA_049607365.1 Alphaproteobacteria bacterium
CCAAAATTAGGCTTGGTCAAACCATAACGCAAATCACTAAGGTATCGTATTAAAGCCGCAGCGTATTCATCTTGGCGATTGGTTTTGTATGCAGACGGGTCAAGACCATGTGCCCAAGAATTTGCCATTTCTTGGTTAATGCGTTTCCAATTTACACTTTTGTTTTCTAATAGGCTGTTTAAGCGCGACGTTAATTTTGGCGGAATAACTGACCCAGGTGACGGCCAAGTTCGCTTATCTGGCGAAGAAATTCCGCCAGTTGAAAAAGCGGGACTGTTCTTTGTGCCTATATTTTTGTCTGAAGGTAATTTGCTCTTGCTGCCAAATTGCTGCGCAGGATCTATGGCTGTACATGCTGACAGAAAAAAACTGCCAGCAAGCATCAAAAGACCCCTTCGGTTCATGGAGTAGGTTGTTTTCAACTTATTTACCCATTTCCATGTAGACTTCAGGAGTTTTGCTAGTCATGTTAGTGAAGGCTAAAACACTATACTTTGCATTTGGATCAGTTCCCATGCCAAGTGAACCCATTGGCATTCCAGGAACGGTTAAGCCCTTAACTTTTGGTTTTTCAGCAAGTAACTTGTCGATTGCCTCAAGTGGCACATGACCTTCCAATGTGTAACCTTCGACAGTGGCTGTGTGACATCCTGCATATTCTTGTTTGGTAACACCATTGGCCATTCTGACCGGTGTCATGTTACTGACTTCACTTACGACAACGTGATAGCCAGCATTTTCGAGTGCGTCTGTCCAAACCTGGCAACATCCACACCAAGGTGTTTTGGTAATTGAAACCGTTGGTTTTTCGTCAGCTACAGAAACGCTAGCAAGTAAAAGCGAGCTAGCCGACAGGACAACAAAAATTTTTTTACGTAAAGACATATAATTTCCTTTTGAAATAGTTTAATTTTTTGGATTTGATTAGGTTAAATGGGTCGAAAGTGACGGCTGAAGGTATCGTCAGCTAACTCCCTACCAATTCGCATGCCTTCGGTATGATCGGGTGTCCAATGAACTCCACCGTATAGGCGCGACAAGCCATTGTCTTCTGCTGCCTGCCAAAGGCTTGTGTATCTGCGTGTCACGCCTTTTAGCTGTTCTGGCCACCAAGCCAGATCGATAGGCCGCAACGTGTAAGTAATGTTATTTGTGCCCAAGCAATTCCAAATCATACGCATGCCCGCCGCACCAAAGGTTGAATGACCAGAAATATACGCTGGAAATGGTGGGGTCAAAATTAGCGACTGCCAGTTTGGGTCAATGCGAACCCTTGAGTCCTTGTTACCAAGATTCTGCCCACGTTTTCTTATGGCGGTTTCTGGTCGCATGATGTTGTAATAATATTTGGAATCCCAGGCAGCTATACCAGCATCGGCTTGGGACATGGAGACTAAAGCCATATTTCGTGCCAAGGTATAAGTATCAAATTTCCCTTGAAACAATTGAGCTGCAATACTCAAAAAATGGCCTGACGGTGTGCCCCCTGGGGGGCCGTCTTCCCAGAAAAAGGCTATTTCTGCTTGGTCGCTGGTTCTAACTTTGCTGTTGTGAGCGCCTAAAATTTTGATTTTGTGAAAATCATCTGCAAAATTTTGAGAGCGAGGACTCATAAATCTTACTGCCCGATAAGGTTGGATGTCTGGCACACCAAATGGTTTAACATAACCCCAGCTTGGTAAAACGCCTCTTTCATAAGGTGTTAACCTGGGTCCTACTCCTGAATCAAAGTGGGGAAGTGTTGGTTCCCAAGCCATGACATGCTTTTTGACCTGGTAACGTCCTCGGTAAAGGATTGATTTAGTGTCGTCTGAATTGTCTTTTGCTCGCATTCGGGCGAGTTTTTTGCCAACCCTTTTTCCCCATTCTATTCCTTTAGTCTTGGCATCATTATTGGGAATATTGGCCAACAGCTTTCTCAACTTTAGCCTTATCGGTTATGAAAAAGCTTCTTCTAGCGCGTAAGCCGTAGCTACATGGTAAGCAGCAGTTACATTTGCACCTTCAGGCCCAGCTCCAAACTTATACGTATCTGAAAATTTTCTAAGAATTCCATTTACTGCTAGAAAGCCAGCCAAATGTCCAATCGCTAAGACACGAGCAGCACGTTTAGGTGGTAACCCCGCATCTCGAATATGCTGTAACATTTGGTCTGTCCACCACATGACTATATTCATGTTTTTAGGTGCGACAACTTCTTGAATGTAGGAATTCCCTCTAATACCAGCGTTTGCGTTTGTACCAACTGCGCCCAAACTAATTGTCGCCCATGAAGCTGCTAGCGCGTGCCTTAAAATTTCACGGCGTTCTAATTCATACCTATTAATCATCTTAAGCCCCTAAATCGCATGGGATTTTTTGCTCTTTCTAGTTAGGGGAATGTCAACGCACTTTTTTGTGAAGATGAAATATATATAAAACAGCAAAATTCGGTTTTCTTGGACAATGAGAGGTTTTATATTCTGATGATAAGTAAATTTACCGGTTGGTAGTTTTGTGCATTCCAGTATTTCTCGTCGCAAGTTCAATTCATCTGTCATAGCAACTGCCGTCTCTCCGTTTTTGATGAGTCGGGCTAGTGCCGCGAGTGAAGAACATAAAACCGAAGTTATAAAATTTTCCGCTTACAGTCGTAGCGCAACACTAAACAGAGCTGTTAGGCCGTTTAATTTATGGGGCTTCGATGATTATTTGTTTGGCACCCCTATAACTGCAACTCTCGGCACTACATTAGACGTTCAAGTTCATAACAAGCTCTCTGAGGAAACAACGGTTCATTGGCATGGTTTACGTACAGCTCAGCTGATGGATGGTGTTGCTAAATTTGGCTCACCACTCATCAAGCCAAACGCTATAACTCATTATAAAGTTCCTTTGGTTGACCCTGGCCTTTACTGGTTCCATTCTCATCGACGCTCTCTAAATCAGGTCGCACGCGGGTTATA
>JBMYWL010000231.1:0-2920 GCA_049607365.1 Alphaproteobacteria bacterium
CATCGGTTAAAGCAATTGCACCTAAAGCATTGTAAACATTGAATTTTGCAGCACCTTTAAGGGCGGGCACAAAGTCATTAACGTGCATAACTTGTGAAACTTCACCGTCTTTTGCCAACATCATGAAATCGTTTTGAAGGAAAGCTGCCCGCCCACCTTTTGCAATCAATTCCTGTAAATTTACGGCGCTAAAATCCAGCCCAAACCAACTCAACTGACCAGAAAAATCTGAACTTCTTGTAACGAGTTCAGGATCGTCCGCATTCAAAACCAGCCATCCATTTGGTTTGACAGCTTGAGAAATCTGAAATTTCGCATCTGCTAAGGCGCAAACATCCATTATGCCATAAGTGCCCAAATGATCAGCAGCGATGTTCGTTAATAGGCAAACATCAGCTGTGGGAACAGGAAGTCCCCGCCGCATTAAACCGCCGCGTGCTGTTTCGATGATGCCAAGATCAACACGTGGGTCTCGTACTGCCAATCTTGCACCTGCAGGACCAGAATAGTCACCTTCGTCTAGAATCTCGCCCCCGACCCGTACCCAGTCACTAGAAGACAGGCCAACACAATGCCCCGCAGCTTGCCCGATCGCAGCAGCCAGCCTTACAGTGGTGGATTTGCCATTGGTGCCCGTAACCATTGCAATGGGAATATCGTGCAACTTGCCCCATTCGACGTCGTCGGCTGAGGGCAGATTTGTTACGTCATAAACCGCACCGCCAACACCCAAACCGATAGAAATTTTGTCATCATGACCCAAATAAGTAAGACCCAAACCTTTGGCCCTAACAGCGAGTGATACTTCCAAGGGAGAGTGCTCATCGCAAATTTGTTTTTTTAGGTCTTTGACCACGCCATTTAGATCAAAAGGTATTTTGGCAAGTATTGAATTGGTATAATCCCAAGCAGCCTCAACCAATGACATGCCACTGTGAAGAGCGTCCGTTGGCGCACTAACTTGCAGTGTAACACCACCATCAAATGAGCGAACTGCAATTTTGCTATCCGTCCAGCCAACAGCGTCGAGTAACTCTCTTGTTGATTTCTGCCAAAGCTCGGTTTTGGCATTTTTATCTAAATCATCCAAGGCAACATCGGCCGCAGCACCATGCTCAACCATCAAGAAGTTCGCGCCTGTTAAACGCCTCAAATTCGCTAAAGGCGCTTTAATCACCATCTTCATCCTCGTCAGTTTCCAACCTTACACCGCGAGAATCTCTGACCATTCTTAACCCGCCCAATTGTAGCGGTTCTGGCAAATCAGGTGCATCAGCCACAGCTGTTGCTTGGGCCAAAGGATCAGCAATTTCCGTATCAGCTTTTAGCGATTGCGCGACAACTTTTCTTCTAGAACTTTCGGCTGGCGTTTGCTCGCTGTCATTAGGGGGCCTATTGAAATACACAATCTGCTTCCAAGTGCGCGCTATGTTATCGCCAAAAATCAGAATAAGGTCATCGGCTTTACCCATATTCAAAGCCGCATCAACAGCTTTAACTTCATCAGGAATAACCTCAATTTGGCTTTTTGACACACCACAACTCAACAAAGTATCTCTCAGCATTTCTGGAACTTCGCTTTCACCTCGACCACGTCGACCATCGTCAGCGCGGCAAATGTAAAAATCAAATTTTCCAGCGACAATTTCCGCTGCTGCGACAATATCTTCATCTCGTCTGTCACCCGGCATGGAGAGGCAAACGATACGCTTCCCTTTGGGCTCCAAATTGGTGCAAAGCTTTGCCATGGCGTCAATCGCGACCGGATTGTGCCCATAGTCTAAAATGACTTTGAACGGGTGCTCATCAAATATATTCAGTCGGCCAGGTGCTTGGAAATAAGAAGTTGCAAAGGTGCGCAGCCCCTGACGAATATCCTCCAGCGATTTACCCATGGAATAAGAAATGGCTGTCGCAAACATGGCGTTTTGCACATTATGCATCGCTTTGCCGTCTATGGTCGCAGGAATTAGATGCGTCCACATCAGCTGTATGTTGGCTGAATTCTCGTAGATAGTGATCATATGACCGTTCATGCCTTGCTCTAGCACGACGGCGCGACCACCACTTCTGACGTGCTCACGAACCAACGGGTGATTAGCATTCAACGTCACATAAAATATATTATTTGCTTGGGTGTGCCCCGCCATTTTCAAGCACAGTTCATCGTCAGCGTTTAAAACCGCGGTGTCTTTTGCTACCTCAACAACAATGCGTTTGACCTTTGCCAAATCCTCAACTGTCTCAATGCCTCTAAGACCCAGGTGATCAGCGTCTACATTTAGCACCGCTCCGACGTCGCAACGTTCATAGCCCATTCCGCGCCGTAGCAAACCACCCCTCGCCGTTTCCAATATAGCTGTATCAACTGTCGGGTCGCGCAAGATCATTTGTGCAGCTTTAGGACCCGTGTAATCGCCCTTCACAGTTAGATTTCCGTCAATATAAACACCGTCTGTTGTCGCCAAGCCAACCACGTTTCCACTTAGTTTGTGGATGTGCGCAACCATGCGCGATACCGTTGTTTTGCCGTTGGTGCCCGTTATTGAAGCAATTGGAACACGGCTGGGTGAACCTGTCGGGAACAGCATTTGCATCACGGCACCCGCAACGTCCCTCGGTTTACCTTCACTCGGGGCAACGTGCATACGAAAACCGGGTGCAGCATTAACTTCGCAAATTCCAGCACCATTTTCTTTGTAGGAACGGGAAATATCTGCTGATAAAAAATCAACGCCGCCGACATCCAACCCAATTGCTTTTATCGCGCGTTCGGCCATGTTTCGGTTGTCTGGGTGCACAGAGTCCGTCACATCGACAGCGGTACCACCGGTGGACAAATTTGCGGTCGAGCGCAAGAAAACAAGCTCACCGTCCTTTAGGACACTAGCTTCAGTGTAACCAACTTCCGCTAGGTGTT
>JBMYWL010000232.1:0-2902 GCA_049607365.1 Alphaproteobacteria bacterium
CCAATGGCGAAGTTGGTGCAATAGCTACCGCAATGGTGTTGGTTCAAGATGACTCAGGGCTTGAACTAACAAAGATGATTCAAACTTAAACCGTTAATGAGCACATAGAATAGTATGTATCCTGAAGTTCCAAAGAAATTTCTAGATGATTTTGCATCTGGGGGAGTTTTATCAACTCTTGAGCCAGTTGATGATAAAGTCATTAGCACCTTGGTAAATTCACACAAAAACATTTCCAAACAGTATGTTAGTTTTCTAAGTCAGATTGGGGTGGGTTCAACAAAAAATGAATCTTACATTTATCTGCCCTATGCAGCAGCAGAATTGGTTGAGCACCCAAGTTTTAAAATTTACAACTCATCGTCATCACGCCGCCTTTTCGGATTGTTACCTGAAAAACCAGTAATACCAAAAAATTTAGTGTGTGTAGCAGACTGCGGTGCCAGTTGGAGGTATTGTCTTGACCTATCATCTGGTGGAGAAGTGTATTGTTTGGATATGTTTGGCCCAACAGTTGATCAAGAAAGTATAGATTTTTTCTCGTTCGTTGATGAACTATGGTTTTCAGAGTAATGCATGGTACTACGGTTGTGAAATTTCAAATTTTTAGGAAAAAGTAAGTCGTGAAATTTATAAAATATCCTTTAGCGTTCCTGATTCCTGTTGCATTGATTTTTTGTATATTCTGGGTCAAATCCTTTAGTTGGCAAGCTTATGATCGGCCTATTGAACGTCAGTTGATAAAGGACAGGCAGCGGATTGCGACGGCACCAATTCCCAAGTTCGACAAAACCGTTTTTTTGCGCAATTCGTTTTGGTTTAAGGACGGGCAAAACTCCAGTGGCGCGTCTGCTGTATTGGTTGAAGCGGAGTGGGGCGTGGCAGCGTTAACGGCCAAGCACTTGTTGGGTCCTGCCATGGGTATTGAACCCGCAGTTAAACCTAGCGAATTCAAGGCTGCGTTAAACAGCTGGCGGGTTCTTATTCCGGGTTCCAGCACGCATGATGTAACACTCATCGCAGATGTTGCGGACATGAAGTTCCCCAAGCAAGATGGCCCCAGTCCGGACCTGTTGGTGTTTTCGGTGCAGCAATCACCAGAGGAGTTAAAAACAACAAAAGTCCAGATTTTGAAGGTTTCCCCGCATGAACCACGTGACAGGGACGTACATTTCTTGTTGGGTTGCCCATACGCGGAAGCTGACTGTCTTCAAAATACGTATCCCATCACGTTTCTTGGTTCAGACCCACAATTGTCATATCAACGCTTGGATCAGTTTTTTGACTTGTCCGGTTTTTCAGGCGCACCGATTGTTGATGGTAGTGGTGGTTTGGTGGGTATCTTAACCTCTAGCGATGGGAACACCTTGTTCGGTGAGCGTGTCACCCAAGTATGTGTTGACAAAGGCGCTTGCTGATTGCTGGCTCGTGGTTTTGTCACGGCAATTAACCGTTGAAACAAATGTGCGCACCGCGAATTGATGCGCGCAAATTTAACTCCCTAGCCCTTGCCAACAGTTTCGAGCAATGCGTTGGCCGATAGGCGTCCCAATGCATTTGCCGCTTGCGGGCTGGCACCCGTAATTAAGCGGCGGTCAATGTGACAGGTGTCATCAGCCTTTTTGTTGATAATCTCCATGCCCAAGGCTTCAAGCTTCTTGCCCAACATCCACAGCATGTGTCCTGGCAGGTAGCCAATCATTGGCGTTTGCTTGTCCACAGAATCTGGGAACAGGGCGATTTTGTACCCGTCATAAATGTAATCGTCACCATCTTTCGCTGCCATGAAAGTACCCGGCCCGTGACAAAGGGAAATGGTGTGTAACTGCTTGGCGTGCGCCCAACGTAGTAACTTTCCAAGGTCTTCATTCTCGGGCAAGCCCAACATGGCTCCGTGGCCACCGGGTATAAACACGGCGGCGTAAGGTGTATCATCGGTCATAGAGTTTGCAACGAAGTCGGTTAAACTGCCGGGGTTGGACAGTGCCTTGTCAAAGTCACGAAACAGTTTTGTTACATTCTTGTCTTCGTTTGGCATCGCCCACATTTCAATGGCTGCGGGTGCACCCGTTGGCGTCACAACATCAATCTGAAAACCAGCGTTTAACAAGTGCAGCATGGGCAAAGCCATCTCGACAGGGTGGTTGCCTGTTGAGAATTTTTTGCCATTGGCCATGGTCATGTTGCGCTGTTCGGTACAGACCATCAGCACGCGTAATTTGCCATCTGTGTAGGGGTTGGCGTAGGCACCACCGTCGTAGTCCGTTGTGGGGCTCGTCGCCAGTTTCATCGCCAAGCGTGAAGGGGTGAAGGCACCGTCTGCCGTTGGTTTCGGGGCTGTGCCTAAAAGTTTGCGTATAAAGCTCATATTTTTATTTCCAGCTCAAATCTAGTCGATGTTTGCGACAAGCGTGTCCACAGATTTGCGAACCTTGCCCATGGGTAACAACCAGTCGGCAGAGGCATCTCGATACCCAAGAGGCAACAGAACAACCGAGCGTAAACCACGCGCTTTTAAACCAAGTATTTTGTCGACGGCTTCTGGGTCAAAACCCTCCATGGGTGTAGAGTCAACCTCCTGCTCTGCCGCTGCCACAAGGGCTATTCCAAGTGCGATGTAGGCTTGACGCGCTGCGTGGGCGTAGTTGGTTTCAGCATCACGCGGTAAATAGGTTGCTTTTAGCTGATCGTAATAAGCGTTGATCATCGGCAATTCGCCGCGTTCGTCGGTCATCTGTTGGGTAACCGCGTCAATGCGCTCTGCGGTGTAATTGTCCCAAGCGGCAAACACCAGCAGATGGGAAGCATCTGTCACGGGTGACTGGTCCCAAGCAACCTTGCGAATTTCACTTTGAATTTCGGAGTTCGTAATCACCAAAAGCTCAAATGGTTGTGTACCGCT
>JBMYWL010000233.1:0-2898 GCA_049607365.1 Alphaproteobacteria bacterium
TAGGCCTTTCTCACGAGACGCCAGTGCAGAAGGTAACCAATCAACAACAACGTCGGCGCCTCCACCAGCGATAACCTGTGGCGGAGCAATGTCCGGACCACCAGCATTTACTGTCACATCAAGACCTTCTTCTTCATAGAAGCCCTTGTCTTTTGCGACATAGTAACCTGCAAACTGGGCTTGTGTTACCCACTTAAGCTGAATTGTTACCTTGTCAGCAGCTTGCGCAGCCACCGCAGAGAAGGCCAGTACAGCCGCACTTGCGGTCATTATTAGTTTTTTCATTTTTCATTCCTCTTGTTGATTGAACGCATTTTAGCGCCCTTGTTGGGACGGATGCCAAAAAGTAGCTGCCCGTTCCAGTAAGGTCATTAGACCATAGAATGCGGTTCCTGACAAAGCCGCAACCATTATTTCCGCCCAAACCATGTCTAATGACAAGCGCCCTACTTCGGTTTGAATGCGAAAACCAACACCCATTATGGGTGATCCGAAAAACTCTGCGACAATCGCACCTATTAGCGCCAAAGTCGTACAAATCTTAAGCCCGTTGAAAATGAAAGGGGCAGCCGCTGGCAATCGCAACTTCAGCAAGCTTTGCCAATATGATGCCGCATATGTACGCATCAGGTCTTTTTGCATGTGGTCAGCAGCGGCCAAACCTTGAACCGTGTTAACTAAGACAGGGAAGAAACAAAGGACCACGACAACAGCAGCCTTAGACTGCCAGTCAAACCCGAACCACATTACCAAAATTGGTGCCAATCCAATAATCGGCAATGCTGCGACGAAATTTCCGATTGGTAACAATCCCCGTTGTAAAAACGGCGAACGATCGATGGCAATCGCAACCAATATCGCTGATCCACAACCCATCAGATAACCCGTAAGCGCACCCTTGATTATGGTTTGAACAAAGTCGATCCACAGGATAGGTAGTGATGTTGCAAACTTATGTGCAATCATTGTTGGCGGTGGTAATATGATTGGCGAAATGCTCAATCCATAGACCAAGCCTTCCCAAATGACCAAAAGCGTCACACCGAAAATAATTGGTATCAGGATGTTCGTAAAGCTGGAGTTTGGGCGCTTTGCCAGCCAAGTGTTCACCCACCATGCAACCAGCCAAAACACTAAAACCAACAAGAGTATCAACGTCGGGCTCATGTTCTAAACCCCATACGTTTTCGCACCAAAGTGTCTGTTGCACCAACTATTGCGACCAACACAGCGGCCAATCCGGCAGCCATGAACAAGGAAGACCAAATCTGGATTGTTTGCCCGTAATATGAACCAGACAGCAAACGTGCGCCCAAACCAGCAATCGCACCTGTTGGTAATTCACCGACAATGGTACCAACCAAAGCTGCTGCGATCGCAATTTTAAGCGAGGTAAATAGGTATGGGATTGACGACGGCCAGCGCAGTTTCCAGAATATGCTTGCAGAACTAGCATTATATGTACGCATTAAATCCAGCTGCATTTTGTCTGGAGAGCGCAAACCCTTCACCATACCAACAACAACAGGGAAAAAACTGAGATACATAGCGATTATGGCTTTGGGTAAAAGCCCCCTAACCCCGACCGAGTTCAACACCACGATCACCATTGGTGCAATCGCCAATATCGGAATGGTTTGGGACGTGATAATCCACGGCATGACCGACAGGTCCATAACACGGCTTAAAACAATCGCGATCGCGAGCGTTATACCGAACACAACACCAAGGCCAAACCCCGCCATCGTTGCCTCTAAAGTTATGCGCGCATGGTAAATTAGGGAGCGTTTGGAAGTCACCTTCTTCAAAATGGTCGTTTTATAGATCTCTTTGCCTATTTGGACCGGCGTAGGCAGCTTGGGCTTCTTTTGGCTCCATGTATCGGCCACCATTTCTGTAAAGCTTAGATCTTTACCTGCACGCTTGGCTTTATCATAAGCCCAATTTGAATTCAAAACGACCGCAAAGGCGTACCACAACACGATAATGACCAACAAAACCGTCGCAATTGGCAGCAGACTTTTGCGCGCCCAATTCATGAGTTGTGACCTTCTCTAAGTCCATCCCGCACCCGAGATGCGACATCAAGAAACTCTTTGCTTTCCCGAATGTTCAAGGGACGATCTTTGGGGAGTGGCGAGTCAATGACATCTGTCACCCTTCCCGGTCTTGGCGACATGACCACAATCTTGGTCGATAGGTAAACGGCTTCAGGAATTGAGTGCGTCACGAATGCAATTGTTTTTTGCGTCGATGACCAGAGCTTTAACAGCTGTTCGTTCAAGTGATCACGAACAATTTCGTCCAGCGCGCCAAATGGCTCATCCATCAGCAATAAATCTGCATCAAATGCCAAAGCACGAGCAATAGAGGCACGTTGCTGCATGCCGCCAGACAATTGCCACGGGAATTTTTTGTCAAAACCTTCAAGCTCAACCAACTTCAGCACGCGATCAACGCGCTCTTTTTGCTCAGCTTTCGAATAAGACATGATTTCCAACGGCAGTCTTATGTTACCGCCGATTGTCCGCCACGGATACAAACCTGCAGCCTGAAACACATATCCATAGGCGCGGTTCATCCGTGCTTGCTCGGGGCTGGTACCGTTCACGCTTATTGTGCCAGCTGTTGGTTGCTCCAAATCTGCCACGACGCGCAAGAAAGTCGTTTTTCCACACCCTGATGGACCAATGAAGGAGACAAAGTCCCCTTTGTTAATCGTTAAATCAACATCGGTTAATGCTTGTACAGGACCATCATTTGTTTCAAACGTCAGGCCCAGATTTTTCGCAATTATGACGGGTTCAGTACTCAAGGTTATACGCCCGCCGGAATGTTTTGTGGATCACGGTGGATTTGACGCGGTGTGTTCAGCGCTTTCCATTTGCTTAATGCTTG
>JBMYWL010000234.1:0-2898 GCA_049607365.1 Alphaproteobacteria bacterium
GAACATCGTTTGGTCAACTGTTTTCGCTTTTGACACAACAAAGTTTGATTCAGCACCAACAACAATGGCTGATTTCTTCGACACAGACAAATTCCCTGGTAAGCGTGGCCTTCGTAAGAACCCTAAAGCTAACCTTGAAATGGCTTTGATGGCTGACGGTGTTGCTGCAGCTGACGTATATGACACTCTATCAACTGCTGAAGGCGTAGATCGCGCATTCGCTAAACTTTCGTCTATCAAAGATGACATCGTTTGGTGGGAAGCTGGCGCACAGCCTCCACAGATGCTTGCTGATGGTGAAGTTGCAATGTCAACAGCCTACAACGGTCGTTTGTTCAACGCGATTGTAAACGAAGGCAAGCCTTTCGAAATCGTTTGGGATGGTCAGATTTTTGACTTGGACCTTTGGGTTGTACCAAAAGGCGCGCCAAACTATGACGACGCACTTGAGTTCCTTGCGTTTTCAACAGATACAAAGCGTCTAGCTGACCAAACTAACTACATCTCTTATGGTCCAGCACGTAAGTCTTCTTCTGCTTTGATTAAGCCAGAATTGTTGCCACACATGCCAACAGCTCCAGCTAACTTCACAAACCCACTTCAGAACGATTTCCAGTGGTGGGCAGACAACCAAGAAGACATGAACGAGCGTTTCAACGCTTGGCTTGCTAGCTAATCTTAAGTTAGTTTAAGATTTAGATTACAGAAGGGTCGTTCTGCCACTGGGTGGGGCGATCCTTTTTTTATGAACTTTTCCGGTTAGCAATTTTCCAGCAGTTATACTCTAGCCCTATTTAAGTCGGTTTTTCCAAAGGACTGGCTTGCTCATTGGGGTAGATTTGCTAGTCTGAACGTCAAACACCATTAGTAAACAAAAGAGAACCGTATGTCCGACGGATTAATCCGCACAAACGATGGCGTTGTGCTTAAAGATGCATTGGCAAAAGCAGAACGCAGACAGACCATTAAGGCCCTGTCTCTGGTTGCGCCATTGGGATTGTTTTTGCTTGCAGCATTTTTAATTCCAATCGCCTTAATGCTGTTCAGGTCGGTCGACAACAAAACCTCTTATAATGCACTAAGGAATACCAACCAAGCTTTGCAGGGTTGGGAAGCGACAGAGCTGCCGTCGGAAGAACAACTGCGGGTTGCCTTGAACGAGTTTGCTGCTCTTCGTGCGACGGGAACAATTGGTAAGGTTTCTCAGCGTTTAAACAGATTTTACCCTGGCATGGACTCAGCTTTGAAAAAGGCCACGCGCGAAATTCAAAAAAGCGGCGGTAAAGATTTTAAGGCTTTGGACAAGTTGGCCTCTAACACATATGACTACAGTGATTTAGCTGGTCGCCTCTGGCAATTTACGTCAGAGCATTCGCGTTTGTCGCACCTATCGCGGATCTATCAGGCTCAAAATTCGGCACTTAAAGAGATTGACAGGTTCCCAACCAAAGTAGCGCCGGAAACGGTCATAAACGCGTCGGAGTTCATTGCTTATGCCAAAACTGTTTTCGACCTTCAAAACATTCCGGAAATTGACAAAAAACAAGCTGACGCTTTGCTTGCTAAGGTAGTTGAAGAATCAAAAGAATTCCCACAAAAAATATCAGAGCTTGAACTACGCTTGGAAACTGAGCTTGCAGAGCTTGCCAACTTGAAAGAAGTTTTGGGTGATACCAATACAGCTTCGGCTGGCTTAAACAGGATTGATGGTGATGACGAGCAAGCAAAAAAAGACATTACGCTTATTCAGTCACAGAACAATCAGGTAAATTTGGCGCAGAAAGCCGCCGGTGAAACCCGCAGCGCGATCCAGTCCCATAAGAATGTACTGAAAGCTCTTGCATCATTTGAAGCGAAAATTGGCAAACTGATTACGGCGAATGCTGCGTTTGATAAGACGTTTAAGACAACTTCAGACGTTCTGAAAGCCCGTAAAGATTTTGCCAAAATACTGGGTAATTTGTCCCAACACGGAAAAACCACAGAGTTAGATTCAGCCGTTGCTTTGGTTCATGAAGGTAAAGAATGGCTAGGCATGCGCTCGGTGTTGCCAATTGACCCACAGGAGCTTCAAACCAAAGCGTTTCAGATGTTTGGCGAGTACGACTATATCGCAAATTCAAAATACGATACGTATCAAGCTTTGTTCCTGAAAGCCAAAGAAGTAACTTGGTCTGACCCGACTTCATGGGTTGTTGTTCGTCGTTTGAGTGAACGCTATGTTGCTGACTATTTCCTACGTGCGTTGGATCTTAAATACAGCGATGAAGGCTCGATTGTAAGAGAACCTGAGCATCGTCGTATTTTCGTTTGGCTGCTAATTAAGACAATCTTGTTGTCTGCTACCGTTGCATTCTGCTGCTTGTTACTTGGCTATCCATTGGCTTACCTGTTGGCGACGTTACCGACTAAAACATCAAACTTGTTGATGATCTTTGTTCTGTTGCCTTTCTGGACTTCATTGCTGGTACGTACCACTGCTTGGCTGGCTATTCTCAGTCGCGAAGGTGTGGTGAACAGCATTTACGTATGGATACAGCAAAATTTGGTGATGCCAATATTTGGAGACTTTGAGCCGGATAGATTTGAAGTTGCCTATACGTGGAAAGCAACTTTGATTGCTATGGTACACATCTTGTTGCCGTTTATGATCTTGCCTGTGTTCTCGGTTATGAAGAACATTTCACCATCGTTTATGCGTGCTGGTCGTTCATTGGGTGCAACATCGTTCACAGCGTTCCGCCGTGTGTACTTCCCGCAAACATTGCCGGGAATTGGTGCTGGCGCTTTGCTTGTGTTCATTTTGGCAATTGGATATTTCATTACACCGGCATTGGTCGGTGGTGCAGATGGCGTGTTGATTTCCAACATGATTCAGACCGCTATGCAAACCAACAA
>JBMYWL010000235.1:0-243 GCA_049607365.1 Alphaproteobacteria bacterium
TCCAAGCAACCTGCAAGCACAGTCGGTTGATTGGCAACAATGCCCACCGTGTCGCCATTCATACGCGCAAAACAGGTGATTATGTTGCCCGCAAACTCAGGCTTTATCTCAAAATAATCGCCTTCATCGACGATGTTCTCGATGACCCGTTTCATATCGTAGGGCTTGTTGGAATCGCTCGGAATCAAGGTATCAAGCGATGGAATATCACGATCTGGCGCGTCTATAACCGCTCGTCTTGGT
>JBMYWL010000235.1:253-2881 GCA_049607365.1 Alphaproteobacteria bacterium
CCTTGTCGCGGTTAGACAATGGTAAGTAGTCGAACAGGCGACGCATTTGGGTCAAGGCTTCAATGTCGTTGTCAAAAGCATCATCAACCACGCCAGATTTTGTCGTGTGGGTTTTCGCCCCGCCAAGCTCTTCAGCTGTGACGGTTTCATGCGTTACTGTTTTCACAACATCAGGACCCGTTACAAACATGTATGAGCTGTCACGAACCATGAAAATGAAGTCGGTAATGGCTGGTGAATACACGGCACCACCCGCAGATGGTCCCATAATCATAGAGATTTGCGGCACGACACCTGAGGCAGACACGTTGCGCTGGAACACCTCTGCGTATCCACCAAGGGAGGCCACGCCCTCTTGAATGCGCGCGCCACCAGAATCGTTTAACCCGATAACTGGCGCGCCGACTTTCATCGCTTCGTCCAGTACCTTACAAATTTTCTCTGCGTGCGCTTCAGATAAAGAACCACCGAACACGGTAAAGTCTTGGCTGTACACAAACACCAAACGACCGTTGATTTTGCCAGAACCCGTGATGACACCGTCACCCGGAATGTGGGCTTTATCCATGCCAAAGTCGACACAGCGGTGCTCAACAAACATGTCCATTTCTTCAAATGAACCGGGGTCCAACAAGACATCCAGCCGTTCACGTGCTGTCAATTTGTTCTTGGCGTGCTGTACGTCAACACGCTTTTGGCCGCCGCCCTGACGGGCCGCTGCACGTTTTGAATTCAACAGATCAACAGCTACAGACATGGTTGTACCCCTCTAACTTTTAGTGTTTTTATGTCAACAAGGCCAAATAGGCCGCTGCGTTACGCATATCTTGTTCTTTTTTGGCTCGGATCGCCAGTGCTTCATCATCTTCACCCCAACGTTCCTCTTGAAAACGCTCATCAACTGTCGCGCAATCAATCAGCTCGTCAATGCTGGCTTCACCTTCTAAATGCGCGATGCCTAGCACCAGCGAGCCTGTGACTTGGGTAAGTTCAACAACTCCACCCAACTGCCAAGGGTTCATGGACACGATTGCTTTTGCAAAGGCTTCCAGTGTTTCATCTGGTTGAGCGACGGGCACAATACCAGCAGTCGTAATCAAACCCGGTGAGAAACGGCTTTTCGTCCACTCCAAATGTTTGTTCCAAGCGTCATACTGCAACTTGATAAGACGTTCTGGTGCTTCAGCCCAATAAGACAGCAAATCGGTTCCACCATACGTAATGATGGTTTCGTGAACATGATCAAGATTCGGCATAATTTTGTCGACGACTGTCGCTGCAAAAGCCATGAAGGGCATGGTTGCAGCGTCAATTTTTTCGCCTTGGGCTTCCCATTCGCCTGCAATAGCTTCAGCCAATGCAAGTGTCGGCAAAGTCATCGCGACTTTTGAAGGTGCTGGCAACGCACGGGTGTCTAACTTGACACAAAAACCGCCTTCGACTTCTTCAACGCCTGTTGTTTTGTAAAACCGCTTCACCCGATTAGCCCTTTTATAGCCGCTGGTAGCTCCAACCATGACTCAACAATTACATCTGCACCTGTAGCACGTAAATCTGCAACAGAACAATAGCCCCAAGCGACGCCAATCGCCTTTGTTCCTGCCGCGACGGCCATGCGCATGTCGTGAACGGAATCGCCGATCATGACTGTTTGGTTTGCTTCAACCCCTGCCCTGTCCATCGCATGATAAAGCATGTCCGGTGCAGGTTTTGATGGGGCTGTGTCCGGCGTATGTAAACTTAAAAACCGGCTGGAAAGGCCGTGGAGACTTAACCCATTGTTTAGGCCGCGCAGGTTTTTACCTGTGCAAACGGACAGCAAATACCCAGCGCGATCCAATTCTGACAAGACCTGACTGGCGTTGTCATACAAACGCTCCTGCAAATCCGTGTTCCGCATGGCGTTGTGGTGGTTGCGATAATCATCCGCCAGTTGGTTTATGTCCTGCCCTGGTGCCAAAACCTCAAAACAGGTTTCAAGCGTCAGGCCAATGACACCGCAGATTTGCGCTTCGGTTGGCAATGGCAAACCGTGTTTTTCAAAAACGCTGGAAAAGCCATCGATAATCAGCGCAAGACTGTCAGAAATAGTGCCATCATAATCAAAGGCAACCAGTTTTAAATCAGCCATTTTCAAAGCCGATTTTTTCCAACTGGCGTTCAAACGCGTTGGGTAAAATGCCCGAGAATGAAATCGGCTTCCCTGTTGTTGGGTCCGGCAGTCGAATGTGCTTCGCGTGCAGGGCCATGAACGGGGCGCGTGGTGCGCCATATTTACTGTCACCAAAAATTGGCGTGCCCAAATGGGCCATGTGTACACGCAGTTGGTGTGTGCGTCCGGTGACAGGCTTTAATTCAACCAGCGCGTATTCACCCTGTTGGTGCAACCTGCGCCCAGTTGTTCGTGCGTACTTTCCCTTTGGGTCGACGTACATACGCTCACTGCCCGAACTGCCACCCTTAATTAAAGGCTCTTCAATATCAAACTTTTCAGGTGGTGTTCCACAAACAATCGCCCAATATGTTTTGTCACACAGGTCGTCGTGAAATGACTTTGACAAGTTTTGCGCACAAGCCGCGTTCTTTGCGATCAACAGCACGCCAGATGTTGCCCTGTCCAACCTGTGA
>JBMYWL010000236.1:0-2830 GCA_049607365.1 Alphaproteobacteria bacterium
AAAGCAAAAGCGGCATTAAAAAGTGCAAGCTAGCGAACTTGTGAAGCGTTATCAAACTCGCATATTGTGTGCCGTCATTAAGGACCTGAAGTCCTGGATACATTAGTTCCAGACGCATCACGAATACTGGTCCCATGGATGAAATGAGTACGACCAACAAAGCGATAGTTAGTCCGGCTCTAAATAGAATTCGTGGCATGTATATTTTTATACCTCAACTCTTCTTGATTTTTTAAGGTCTTACTGTGCCATCGCCTGCGACGAGGTATTTGTATGAGGTCAGCTGGGCAGCGCCAACAGGGCCACGGGCGTGCATTTTACCCGTCGAGATGCCAATCTCTCCACCCATGCCAAACTCTCCGCCATCAGCGAACTGGGTCGAGGCGTTTTGCATGATAATGCCAGCATCAACCTGATCACAAAAGCTTTTCAACACCGCAGCATCTTGCGCCAGTACCGCTTCTGTATGGTGGGAACCGTGAGTGTTTATGTGGTCAATCGCCGCCTGAACATCGTCAACAACTGCAACCGCCAGAATGGGGTCAGCGTATTCCGTGTCCCAGTCCTCAGTTGTTGCCACGTTAATCGACAAGTCAGTACTGGTGGCGATTTTTTGTGTCGCAGCATCCCCACGAACTTCACAGTCAACGCTTTGAAGCTGTTGGATGATCTTGGGCAAAAAAACTGATGCCACATCTTTATGCACAAGCAAGGTTTCGGTCGCACCGCAAATGCCCGTACGGCGCATTTTTGCGTTCATGGTGACCTTGTGTGCCTTGTCAATGTCGGCGGACGCATCAACGTATGTATGACAGTTTCCGTCCAAGTGTGAAAACACCGGAATGCGGCTTTCGTCCTGAATACGTGCGATTAAGCCCTTACCACCACGCGGCACGATGACATCCACAGTGTCACTCATTTTCAAGAGCATTCCCACGGCTTCACGGTTTGTGGTGCCAATGCGCTGAACACAGGTTGCTGGCAAGCCAGCCTCGTCCATACCCTGCTGCATACACTCGAGTATTAGGCCAGAGCTGTGGAACGAGTCCGAGCCACCACGCAAAATGGTGGCGTTACCTGCTTTCAAACAAAGGGCTGCCGCATCTGCGGTTACGTTGGGGCGGCTTTCGTAAATAACGCCAATGACACCAAGTGGCACGGAAACACGCTGAATGTGTAGGCCCGACGGGCGGTCCCACTCTTCAAGGATTTTGCCCACAGGTTCCGGTAAATTTGCCACTTCGGCAACGCCAGCGGCCATGCCCTCAATACGGTCTTGTGTTAACAGCAAACGGTCCAAGAAAGAGTTTTTCAGGCCCTTTTGGCGACCTGCTTCCATGTCGATTTTGTTAGCGGCTTCAATTTCATCTGCACGGGCACGAATGTGTTCTGCTGCAGCACGTAGAGCCCTGTTTTTAGCGTCTGTACTTGCGGTTCCAAGCTGTCGTGAGGCTGCAACCGCTTGTTGGCCCAAGGCATACATGGCAGCTTGCAAGTTTGTATCAAAATCAGACATAAATTTTCCCAGTTAGCTCTTGCCTGCTCCGGATTTATTCCGGAGTCTGGTAGCGGCAAGGCTCCGCAATAAATGCGGAGCAGAAATCCCTAAACCAAAACCATGTGGTCACGGTGGACCATTTCATCCCGCCGTGAATAACCCAAGACTGTTTCAATTTGGGCAGATTGTCGACCACGAATTTTTTGAGCCTCGTCAACGTCGTACGCAATCAGTCCACGTGCCAGTTCTTTGCCTTGCTCGTCCAGAATGCGCACACAATCACCACGCTGGAACGTGCCGTTTATTTTGATGATTCCAGATGGCAGCAGAGACTTGCCCATGCCCAATGCACGCACAGCGCCAGCGTCCAGAACCAAATCCCCACGCGGGTTTAAGTGACCCGAGATCCAGGCTTTCTTGGCGGTTTTGGTTTGGTCTTGTGCCACAAAACGGGTGGATTTTTTATCCGCCGTTGCAACCGACGTTAAGGGGCTGTTTTCGCGCCCATCCAAAATCATCATGTCGGTACCAGCCGCCACAGCCAACTTGGCCGCTGTTAGCTTGGTTTTCATGCCGCCAGATGAATAACCCGGTGGTGGGTCACCCGCCATGCCTTCAATTTCGTCAGATATATCAACAATTTCCGGAAAATGTTTAGCGTCCGGATTTGTGCGCGGGTCCGCCGAGTACAGCCCGTCCACATCTGACATAAGCAGCAGTAACTCAGCCTCTATCATGGTCGCAATTCGTGCCGATAAGCGGTCATTGTCGCCATAGCGAATTTCACTGGTGGCGACCGTATCGTTCTCGTTGATGATTGGCACCACGCCCAAGCGCAGCAACGCATTCAAAGTGTCAGTTGCGTTCAGGTAACGTCGACGCTCTTCCGTGTCACTAAGCGTGATGAGAATTTGGCCAGCTGTAATGCAGTGGCGGGCCAAAGCTTGATGGTAAGCATGTGCCAAAGCAATCTGTCCTGTGGCGGCTGACGCCTGTTTTTCGGCAAGGCTGATTTTTTCAGCGGTTAAGCCCAAATGTGTTCGACCAACAGCAATGGAGCCCGACGAGACAATCAGCACCTGTTTGCCAGCGCCACGTAAAACGGCGATCTCGTCGACCAGCGCGTCCAGCCACGCTTGACGCACTTGACCGTTTTCCACCAACAAGGCGGAGCCAATTTTTATGACAATCCGTTTTTCGGGGTAGGCGGCTAAAAGGACATCTGTGGTCATACAGAAACGCCTACAAAGACGGTTGCCAAACGGGTGGGTTCGGGTCTTTTTCTTTACGGTCTTCCAGTACCATGTCCCATGTCCGGTGGAGCAGTTTGGA
>JBMYWL010000237.1:0-2798 GCA_049607365.1 Alphaproteobacteria bacterium
TTACACCCTAGATTCACTGACATTTTGCCAAAAAATGCTGGTGGAAACAGGCATTGCCGCGACACCGGGCTTAGACTTTGACCCAACACGAGGTCACGAATACATCCGCTTTTCATATTGCGGGGACACATCAACAATCGAAACGGCCTGTGACAAATTGGCTGATTGGTTGCTTGCACAACCAAGACTTAAGGATGAAAAATGAAGTCTACAGAGTTAAAAAAGTGTTTTGAAGCTTTTCACAAATCGGCTTTGAATTTTGATGCAGTTGAAACAAAAACCGCATTGAAGGGTTTGTTTGCTGATAAAGCCGTCGTTAAAATGTGCCACCCGTTTGGTGAATTGATGGGTGCGGATGCTTATTGGAATGCTTGTTATGCGCCATTGTTGAAGGCCATGCCTGACCTTGAGCGTCGGGATATGATTTTAATGGCTGGAACAACACCTGAAGGCTTGAACTGGGTTGGTACCATGGGGTCTTACATGGGCACCTTTACCGCACCTTTCATGGACATTCCGCCAACTGGGCATTTGGCGCACATGCGCTACCACGAGTTTTATTGCTTTGAAGCAGGTAAAGTAGTCGAGATGCAAGCCATTTGGGACCTGCCCGAATTGATGATGCAGGCGAATGCATGGCCAATGGCGCCGCAGCTTGGTGCCTATTTGTCTACACCGGCACCCATGAGTGCGGATGGTTTGAGCATTTCGGGGGATGGCACTGCGACACAAGACCACGTCATCGCCATGCTGACGGACTTGTGTAAGTTTCCGGCTGACCCTGACCCCAAGGTCATGAACCTTGAGAAGTACTGGCATCCGCGGTTCAACTGGTACGGCCCAGCTGGCATAGGTACAGCGCGCGGCATTTCGGGTTTTAGAAACTGGCACCAAATTCCGTTCCTGAACGGCATGCCGGACCGTAAGCTGGATGCATCTGCCAGCCTTATGTCTCATTGGGTCGCTGAAGGTGAGTACGTTTGTGAAACGGGCTGGCCGAACATGCGCTTGACCCTAAGCCATGACGGTTGGATGGGCATCGCACCAGCAGGTAAAGAGGTTTTGCTGCGCAGTTTGGATTTCTGGCGGATGGAAAACGGCTTGATCCGCGAAAATTGGGTGCTTGTCGATTTGCTCGACCTTTATAGTCAGGTTGGGGTCGATGTGCTTGCACGCGTTCGGGAATTTAACAAGGCACGATTGCCTTTGTAGAGGCTCCGTGACGCGCACGGAGCTGGTGTTTCCCAATTCCGGCTTTATGCCGGGATCTCGTTTGAGAGGCTCCGTGACGAACAAGGAGCAGGTGTAATCTTAAACCAACGCTGGCAATCCGTTCGACATGCCAGCCTGAACAACGTTGGGCGCATAGGCTTTACGTGCAAACACAGTTCTTAGTTCATCTTCAAACGATTCCAAGCTGTCGTATTTATAGTCTGGATCAAAAGATGATTGGTCCCAGCGTTCGCAAAAATCTGAACAGGCTTGATATGACGGGTGGTCTTTGAATTCATCGCGGGCGTTTTCGTCCCAACCGTAATGCTTGCCATAATAGAACATTTGGAAAATGCCGTGGTGTTCAACCACCCACGAAACTTCCTCACGAACGTAAGGGCGAATGACCTCTGCTGCGAAACGGTCGTGGTTTTGCGGGGCGAGGCCATCACCGACATCATGCAGCAAAGCACCGATAATCCAGTCAATGTCCGCTCCATCACGTCGTGCGCGTGTGGCGGATTGCAGGCTGTGCTCAAGTCTTGAGATTTTATAGCCCGACAAACTTGCCTCACCCTGACGACGCAATTCGTCCATCAAGCGGTCAGGGGTTAGGGAAAGGTAAGGCTTTTCAAGCTCTTCAAGAAGTTCGTAATCTTCTTTTGTGCCGTCTTTCATTTGGGTAAAACTGACCGTTTCCATATAAATGCCTCGCTAGTTTATGCGTTGGTATAAGCTTACTCTTTCATGTAGATCGTACAATTCATTTTGAAACACGCAGCAAAAATGTTTCAATGCACAAAACATCTAAACAAGGCACCAAACCATGATGGACACAATGAACCTATTTTTTGAAGCGGGGAATTACTTTGACCCCAAGCTAAATTATTGGCTGTTTTGGATGCAGTGCATGCTGTTCTTTGCACCAATCCTGTTGATTTATTTCAAGGCCGCGCGCATCCAGTTGCTGGCGATGATCGGCACGCTTGTGCTGGCGCTGATGATTTTCTGGTACGATGATTATACTGTTACCAAGCTGCTTGGTGCGAGCCACATAACTTGGGTCGTGTCACTGTTTTACATGGTTGAAGCCGTCAAATCTAAGCGTTGGATCGTGTATCGAGCGTGGGCGGGTTTGGCAGCGATTACCATTTGCATCAGTTTTGTGTTTGATGCGTATGAGGTCGCGCAATATCTTATGGGCAACCATGACTCCGTCCTGATAGGCGTGCCCGTGGAAAGCCCGCTTTACAGACCTTAAGTCAAAACTTACCTAATCGCGGTAGAATGCCAACGCGATTAGGCTGAGGCCTGTGGTCACGCTAATTAACAGGCCCCAAGCCGTGGCCGAGCCCGAAATAAGCGGTATGGTTGCCGTTGTCAAAAGAACCGGTATAACCTGCGTCGTGACACCTAGCATAGCCGAAGTAAAGCCCGCCATGGTGTGGTGTCGGTTGATAATCAGTGCAGCTGCATTGGTGTAAACAATAAGAAAGCTGGTGTTGAACAAGGTCATAAGTGCGCAAAGGCCCAAAGCGTTCAAGACACCGAAGTAGCTGCATGACATAATCATGAAGCCACAAAAC
>JBMYWL010000238.1:0-2796 GCA_049607365.1 Alphaproteobacteria bacterium
GGGGTGTTTTATCTTCCATACATGTGCATATAGCACTCAGCCGTCCCTGTTACAGCTGCGAAAATAACAATTCGCCTGCGTTGTGCTGGTTTGCTGAAACTTTCACAGAAACCTGCACTTTTCAGCCGTGAAATTGAAGGGGTTTTTGCAGGTTTAACCCGCTCTGCTACCAACATAATCAGCCAAGCCGCTTAAGAACCAGCCCTTGTCACCTGCGAAGGCGAGCTCGGTTTTGGCGGAGGCGATTTGTGCATTGGCAGCGTCGCGCGTGCCCTGAACACCCAAATGGCTAACGAAGGTGGATTTACCAGCCTTCGCGTCACCGCCCCGCGGTTTGCCCGTCACTGACGGATCGCCTTCAACATCCAGAATATCGTCGACCATTTGAAACGCCAGACCGATTTTTTCACCATAACGACGCAAGGCGTTTAGGGGCGCGACTTCTGCTTCACCCATGAACGCACCCGCCATAGCGGAAAAACGGATCAAGGCGCCAGTCTTGCGGTTTTGCAAGCGTTTCAGCGTGTCGACGTCGATGGCTTGACCTTCCATCAAAATGTCGAGCATTTGCCCGCCGACCATACCGTTAATGCCCGCGTTCATCGCAAGATGATACGCCAAGCGTGCCCGCACTTCCGCATTTTTGTGTGCTGTGGGTGCGGCGATTTCACCAAAAGCAAGGGTCAACAAAGCGTCCCCCGCCAACACAGCTGTAGCGTCGTCATAGGCCGTGTGAACAGTTGGCAAACCGCGTCTTAGTTCCGAGTTATCCATGGCCGGCAAATCATCATGTACAAGGCTGTAAGTGTGCAGAAGCTCCACCGCGTTCGCGACCTTAAGCGCGCGTGAGTTTTTAATGTCAAACAACTCAGCAGCTGCGATGACCAGAATAGGCCGTAGACGTTTGCCACCCGCGTTTACAGCGTGGCCCATAGCGTCCCAAACACGGTTTTCCGGAAACGGCCCTTCGTCCCCCAAACCAGATAAGGCTGGTTGGTCGAACATACGGGTCAGGTTGGTGTCAACCAGCGCTTTTAGTTCTTCGTAACGTGCGTTGAAGTCGGTCATATCAGCAGGCCTTAGTGTGTCCGGAATTTTGTCACGCCGAGTGATTTTGAGGCTGAAAGCCGATAAAATAGTATCGAGGTGCGTCAATATTTGCTTCTCGATACACCCGTCGAACTTTGTTCGACGGCCACTCGAAGTGACAGGTAGGTTTTAAGAATCAAAAGCTTTAGTTGAAGCTTCACCATTGGCACCAAGCGTAATTTGCTCGATGCGTTCTTTGGCTTCATTCAACCGCGCTTCACAGATTGCTTTTAATTTGGCACCTGTTTCGTACGCTTCAAGTGCCTCGTCCAGTTTACCGTCGCCTTGTTCAAGCTTGGTCACAATTTGACGGAGTTTCTCCAGCGCTTCTTCGAAGCTCAGTTCTTGTTTTTCTTCACTCATGCTGCAAGTCCTCTGCTGCGCAAAATCTCGACATGTGTCGCGGCCGAACTTGCCAGTGCGTCAAGATTGTACCCGCCTTCCAGCACCGATACAAGACGGCCTGAAGCGTGCTTGTCCGCCAAGTCACAAAGCTGATTGGTTATCCAAGCGAAGTCTTTTTCAATCAGGTTTAGCCCTGCCAACGGGTCGAGCATATGCGCGTCAAAACCAGCCGAGATAAACACAAGCTCTGGTTTAAAATCATCAAAGCGCTTCAGTGTCGGTTCCCAAGCCGCTTGAAACTCCGCACTGGTGGCACCCGACATAAGCGGCATATTGATTATGTTGTTGTGCGCACCAACTTCGCTGGCGGCACCTGTTCCGGGGTAAAGCGGCATTTCGTGGCTGGAAGCAAACAACATGTTGGCTTCCGACCAAAGCAGGTCCTGCGTGCCATTACCATGGTGAACGTCAAAGTCAGCAACCGCGATACGCGTTAGGCCATATTTTTGCTCGGCGTATTTCGCGGCGATCGCCACATTGCCAAACAAACAAAAACCCATGGCTTTGGCAGTTTCAGCGTGGTGACCCGGTGGACGCGTGGCACAAAAAGCGTTTTGAGCACCCCCGCTCATGACCAAATCAACCGCACGGCAAGCAGCACCCACACCGTACAAGGCAGCGTCAGCTGATTTTGGCGACATGCAGGTGTCGGGGTCCAAACGGTTTAGGCCTTCAGCTGGTGCTGAAGCCAAAATGTGATCGACATAGGCAGCGTCATGAAGGGCTTTTATGGCGTCAACATCGCCCTTATCCGCCTGTTCATACACCATGCCGTCTTGGTCGAGCCCCATAAGCGCGTCGATGACAGCGGGCAAACGGGCTGGCTGTTCGGGGTGACCCGGACCGTTGGTGTGTTCTTGGCAATCGGGGTGGCTAATAATGGTTGTGGTCATGATTTTTCAATCCAGAATCTAAGCACGGCCTCGCCCTCTAACTCTGTTGAGTCGTGCTTCTTCAACACATGGCCTGTGGTTTCGCAAAAGGCCGGAACGTCTTGGGCAGCTGCAAGGTCTGTCGCCAGCATAAGCAAAACATCGCCCGTTGCCAAAGGCTTCATGGCACGCCGAGCCCGTAAGACAGGCAAAGGGCATTTAAGCCCCCTAGCGTCTAGTTCAGCCGTGTGCTTAGTCGCACTCATTAGTGCGCAGGTGCCGATGCGTTCGGGTCAAGCTCAAAAGTTTGACCACAATAATTACAGGCAATCGCGTCTTTACTGCCCATGTTCAAATATACTTTGGGGTGTCCGAGTGCTGCGCCATATTCAGCGGCACCACCATCACACACAACCTCTTTTGACGAGAC
>JBMYWL010000239.1:0-2778 GCA_049607365.1 Alphaproteobacteria bacterium
GCATCTTCGGACTACCGCTCTCAAGTCGCCAAGAACCTGATCATCAAAGCATGCTTGGAGATTTCTGACGCGGCAAACACAAGGGTAATAGCGCGATGACAAAAACTGTCGGAAAGAACGCCCATCAAGACTCTGTCGAGTTACATGTACGCGGCACGGCCCAATACATTGACGACATGCCAGAGCCCGCCGATTGCTTGCACATTGCACCGGGTCACGCCAAAATTGGTGCCAAGGGACGCATAAGCAAGCTGGATTTATCTGCTGTTGAAAAAGCTGATGGTGTCGTGAAGGTTTTGACCGCCAAAAGCATAAACGGCTCGAATGATTGCAGTCCGAGTGATGGCAAAGACCCTATTTTTGCTGACCAAACCATCGAATTTCATGGGCAAGTCGTGTTCGCCGTTGTTGCGACATCTCACTTGGCAGCGCGAAAAGCAGCGAGCTTGGCAACCATCGAAATCGACCAAGAAACACCCGCTGTTTATGTTTGCGACGGGCTGGAAACCGGTGAACGCGTTCAACCGGATTACCATTGGGAAAAGCCAGAAGCTGAAACCGCGATTGCCGCCACGTTAAAAAACACGCTTGAAATGGAAATTGGCGGACAAGAGCACTTTTATCTTGAAGGTCAAGCGGCAATGGCCCTGCCCCTTGAAGATGGTGGCATCCACATACACTCCTCGAACCAACACCCGACCGAAGTTCAGCACCTGATAGCGCACATGCTGAAGCTACCCTCTGCCAAGGTGGTTTCAGAGTGTCGTCGCATGGGCGGTGGCTTCGGTGGTAAGGAAAGTCAGGGCGCGCAATGGGCTTGCATCGCGGCACTTGGGGCCAACCTGACCGGGCGCGCCTGCAAAATGCGTCTGGACCGCGACGACGACATGCGCATGACCGGCAAACGTCACGACTTTTTTGCGACAGTTGCTTATGGTCACGATGAGAAGGGCAAAATCGAAGGCACTCAGTTCGAACTTAACGGACGCTGTGGTGTTTCAACCGACCTGTCGATTGGCGTTATGGACCGCACCATGTTCCACGCCGACAATGCATATTTTTACCCTGCCGTTGATATTCGATCGAAGCGGGTGAAGACCGATACGGTTTCCAACACCGCGTTCCGTGGATTCGGGGGTCCGCAAGGTGTGTTGCTGGCCGAGACGCTGATCGACAAAATTGCGATTGAAACTGGACAAGATCCTCTGGCCGTGCGCAAGCGAAACCTGTACGCCAGCGGTCGCGACACAACACCGTACGGTATGAAGGTCAAAGAAGCTTCAGAAATGAAGCAAATTATTACCGCACTTGAAAAATCCAGCGACTACAAAAAGCGTCGCAAAGAAATTGCGGCCTTCAACAAAAAGAGCCCTTACCTGAAAAAAGGTATCGCCCTAACCCCAGTTAAGTTCGGCATTTCGTTCACGTTGAAGCACATGAACCAAGCGGGCGCGCTTGTTCATGTTTATGCTGACGGCTCTGTTTCGGTCAACCACGGCGGCACCGAAATGGGCCAAGGGCTTTACACAAAAGTCGCCCAAGTCGTGGCCGAGACCCTAGGTATAAATTTATACCAAGTCGGCATTACCGCAACACGAACAGACAAGGTCCCCAACACATTTCCAACTGCTGCCTCTGCCGGGTCGGATTTGAACGGCATGGCAGCCCAAAATGCGGCTAAAACCATAAAAGAACGCATGGCAAAAGTGGCCGCAAGACTCCAAAAAACGACCCCTAAACAGGTGATTTTTGAAGATGAAAGCGTGTTTATTGAGGGTAAAAAGGTCTATTCCTTCGCTGAATTGGCCCAAATTTGCGTGCTCGAACGCGTATCTTTGTCATCAACTGGCTATTACGCCACACCCGGTATCACGTGGGATCGCATGAGCAAAACCGGCAACCCCTTCTATTACTTTGCCTTGGGTGCTGCTTGTTCAGAAGTCATAGTTGACACTTTGACGGGTGAAAACCGCGTCACCCGTGTGGATGTAATTCACGACGTTGGAAAATCCCTAAACCCCGAAATCGACAAAGGTCAGATTGAAGGCGGATTTGTTCAGGGCATGGGTTGGCTTACAACAGAAGAGCTGGTTTACAAACCGACGGGCGAGCTTTGGACACACGCGCCAAGCACCTACAAAATACCAACCGCGTTTGATGTACCAGAACATTTCAACGTCGAGCTTTGGGCGTCCAAAGGCAACCACATGCCGACCGTGTTCCGCTCAAAGGCGGTGGGAGAACCGCCTGTCATGCTCGCCGTATCTGTGTTCAGCGCCATCAACCAAGCTATCGCCAGCATAAAGCCCGGTGTTGTTCCGAAATTGAACGCACCTGCTACACCGGAAGCAATTTTGAAGGCTGTTTCGGGTATGGAAACTTAAATTCTTGTTGGATCCCGCATCAGGTGCGGGAATCAAAAGCAGAGAACCCCGCGCTTGATGCGGGGTCTACGAGAAAGTTCTTTTTTGTTCGCAACCATCAATTTAACGAAAGTCAAAGGGTCTGCACCTCGATCAGCCGGAACGCGCATGGTCGTGTCACCAGATGAACAATGGGGCACGATTGGTGGTGGCGAATTGGAGTTTTCATGCGTTAATCTCGCCCGAAAAAGCATTTCAACTGGCAAAACAAACGCAATTGAATTTGATCAAGCGCTTGGACCTAATCTGGGTCAATGTTGCGGCGGTTCGGTGAAAATTTGCATCGAGTTTCATGATGAAAAGCCAGAACTTCAGCACCAAACCAATTCACATGTGTCTCTGTTCGGTGCAGGGC
>JBMYWL010000240.1:0-2763 GCA_049607365.1 Alphaproteobacteria bacterium
GAGCGACTAAACAGGGACGAACGGGGCTTGGCGGAGTCCCCGTTCTGCACATTATCATGACCGGAATTATGAGTTGCCGCGCTGTATCTCAAGCTGACGTTTTCAAAGCGAATCAATGCGACGTGGCCCAAATTAACGAGTTGTGAGGAGAAATTTATCCGTGACTGTAGCTTAGTGTATAACCGTCGCGGTGAATTTGCACCAGCCTTAAAACCAACTTCAACCAAGGGAACAACCCGTTGACACAAATTGAATGCCCATCGTGTAACGCCGCGTTTGAAGTGGATGACAAGGTGCTGACCCAATCGCTTGACCGCGCGGGACAACGGCATTTGCGCTGTGGTGAATGCAAGGAAATTTTCACCTATGTTCCCAAGGTAACGCCAATCATTGAGCCAAAACCTGAACCAAAGATCGAGCCAAAACCTGAGCTTTCATCGCTGGATCTAGCACCAGATTCAAGGCCCGAACCAACGCTTAATACACCCGCATTTCAGGCTCGGAACAACGAATTTACCCCTCTAAACCCCGAAAATGAGCCCCTGAACGCGCCTAAAAACCTGCTTTTACCCCCCGAAAAAGACCTCGATACCCCTGCTTTTTTGGAGTCGTCTGCCCGAAAATACTCAACCCTAACGGCGATATTGGCGTTTTTGATCTTGCTGGTGTTGCTGGTTCTTGGCTTTACTTGGGTTTCCCTAACCCACCCTGAGTGGTTTCAGGCCTCATATTGGTTGGAAACCAACGTCTAGTATAAATTTATACGTAATGTATATATTTATACTAGTAGCCCACATCCCACTTCACCAGATTTTCTAGCGCCTCGCCATTTTCAAACGCCTTTATGGAGTTTGCCACCGTCGCGCCGGACGAAAACGGATCAGTTGTGGAGGCTATGTGCGGGGTTATGATCAGGTTTTTCTGCCCCCACAGCGGGTTGTCTTGTGGCAATGGCTCGGTTGAAAAGACATCAACCACCGCGCCCGACAAATGGCCAGCGTTCAACAAATCTGCAAGGTCTTGCTCAACCAGATGTCCGCCACGACCAGCAGAAACCACGCCGCCTTCAGGCTTCAACTTCGACATATTTTCCTTGTTCAAGATGCCTTGCGTGTCGGGTGTCAGCGGCAACAAACAAACAAGGTAGTCTGTTTGACGCAGCATGGCGTCCAAACCATCTGCCCCAACGTAAGATGTCACACCTTCAACGTTTTTGGGCGTCGCACTCCAACCAACAAGGTCAAAGTCTAGCGCTTGCAGCTGTTTGGAACAGGCTTGGCCGAGCTGCCCCAAGCCCAAAATTCCCACGGTCTTTCTGTCGCTCGCCAAGCGTATCACAGGTTCTGAGTCCCAGACATTTTCCGCCTGATACTGTTGGGCCAAAAACATTTTCCTGAACATGTGTAAACATGCCCATGTCACGTACGAAACCATGCCTTGGGTTAAGGCTGGGTCGACCATACGCACCACGGGAATGTGTCTTGGCAAGGACGGGTCAGCTGCCAAATGGTCAATGCCCGCACCCACAGAGTATATGACTTTCAGGTTTGGCAAGCTCGCCAAAAAACCGTGCTCGGGCCGCCAAACCAAAGCGTATTCAATTTCGTCTCTGGCTCCAACATCTGGCCAAATGCGTACATCCAAATCTGGCAAAATGGATTTGAGTCCATCACCCCAGTTGTTGTCAAAGTCAGATTTTACAAGGATTGCCATGTCGATGCCCAGCGATTGAATTTGAAGATCAATCCAGCCTAAAACAAAGGTGCGACGGTGTCACTGTGAAATCAACTTTGCCTATCTGCTGGTTAAAAACCCATGCATTTCCTTAATTTTGTTGCTCGCGGTTTTTTCGAACAGACACGGAATAAGCGCGTGAACCAAAGCCGCGAAGGCGATTAGGAACAAGCGTCCGGAAAAACCAAGCGCGAACCGAAAGTGCTCTACATAAGTTTCGTCAACACTTCGTGGGTGAGATAAAAAAATTGAATGAAATTTCTGTCGCATGTTTTCGCCTGATGTAAGTTAGGGGTGTTTCAGCATTTATAAGTCAAAAGCTGTGAATGACGTCCCAAACACCCCTTTAAATGCTCAAAATATTGGGATATAATCTCACATATGAGTACAAATCTAGACAAAATAGACCGTAATATTCTCAACCACCTGCAAACCGATGCTTCATCCACCGTTGATGAAGTGGCGGAGCATGTTCATCTGTCTCGCAACGCGTGTTGGCGTCGAATAAAACAGCTCGAAGAACAGGGCTATGTCAAAAAACGCGTCGCCTTGCTGGATGCCACCAAGCTGGATTTAGGGTTGGGTGTTTTTGTTTCTGTCAAAGCGCTAGAGCACAACATGGACTGGTTAAAAACCTTTCGTGATGCTGTTAGCGGATTTCCGCAGATTGTCGGGGCTTACAGAATGAGTGGTGACTTGGACTACCTGCTTTCTGTCAGGGTCAAAGACGTGGCTGCTTATGATGCGTTTTACAAACAATTGATCAGTAAACTGCCCAACGCTTCAATCTCTGCCAGCTTTGTCATGGAGGAGATTAAGGAAACGACAGAGCTACCGCTTTAAGCCTACCATAAGGGGCCCCACATCCCTTCGCTGGACTTGATCCAGCTTCCAGAGGCAGTGAACCGATTGTTCACGTTCGAGGGGGTCCATTACAACCAACTCAGCAAGAATGGGCCCCGCAACAAGTGCGGGGATCTAGGGTAAGGGATTGGACCAAAGCCCCACCCTAAACCCGTCGTCCTGAGT
>JBMYWL010000241.1:0-2763 GCA_049607365.1 Alphaproteobacteria bacterium
GATCCAAATTTCCATCTGAAATAAATTACCAACTCTCAATTGGGGGAAATATGAACTGGTATAACTCCGGCCAAACTGAGCGAGGTTTAGAGGCTTCACTTCGTTTTGGGTTCTAGATAATCAAAAACTCATCACCTAAACAACAAGATTGGTACCTTACAAGAACGAAGCATCTCCGTTGTTGTAGATCCAATAATTAACTGGCGAATGCGAGAGTGCCCGTAAGCACCCATTACGATCATGTCTGTTTCGTCACGATCAACCTTTGCTGAGATAAGTGTTTCAACTTGTCCCTCTTCAACCTGAATATCGACAACGCAACCGCTATCACGCAGCAAGGAAGCCGCACCTTCTAGGTCTTTTTGCACTTGTTTAGATTGCTCACCAACATGCAGCAAGGTGACGTCTTTACCTTCCAACAGCTTGGTTTCTGCAAGGTAAGAAACGGCTTTGATGACACTTTTACCACCATCAAAAGCTATCAAAACCTTACCGATCGGCAAAAAAGCCCGTGATGTAACGAGTACAGGCACTTCCGCAGTTCTAGCAACGCGTTCAAGGTTGGAGCCTAAATGAAGTTGTGCAAAATCAGCTGCTTCGCCACGCTTGCCAATTACGATCAAGTCCGCTTTGTTTTCGTTTTCGGACAAAGTGTCACTTAAATCCCCATTGACAAGCTTTGTGCTTACATCGCCTTCAATATTGTCGGTTACTAATTCTTTGGCATCGTCCAATATGGCACGACCACGTTTCTGCGCAAGCTTGGCTTTTTGTCCGTCTAATTCCGCCAACTCTTCAAGCAACGCAGTACGAGCACCCAAACCGATAGAACCAGACAGGTTGGAAGGCTGACTGGAAACGTCCCTTCTACCAAGAACATGTAGCAGTTCGACTGAACTGTTCAGCCTGTTCGCAAGCCAGATAGCGTGGTCACAGACGGATTTTGAATAAACCGAACCGTCTAACAAAGCTGTAATCTTTTGTGATTTCATCGTCGTCACCCCTAATGCCCTAACATGTTTTCCATTGCGCCGGGTTTGTCGTGCTCGGCCAATTTATCTACGATAGTCGCACTTGCCTTGTTTAATCCACGAATTTCGACATCCGCACCTTCTCTACGGAACTTCAGAACAACCATATCCAAAGCACTAACACTGGAGATGTCCCAAATTTGAGCGCCTGAAACATCAATAATTACGTTCTCAAGAGCGTCGCGGAAATCAAACGATTTGTTGAAATCTTCTACAGACGCGAAGAACAGCTGTCCCTCGACGATATAAGTCTTTGTGCGTCCATCGTCAGATGTTTCAGAACGAACACTGAAGATTTGACTGATTTTCCACGCGAAAAAAATGCCAGAGAGTAGCACGCCAACCAAAACACCAATGGCTAGGTTATGGGTTGCAAGTACCACAATAACAGTTGCCAGCATGACGATTGAAGAACTACGTGGGTGATCTTTAAGATTGATGATTGATGACCAGCTGAAGGTTCCAATTGAAACCATAATCATAATCGCAACCAAGGCCGCCATTGGGATCAGCTTCAGATAATCGCCTAAGAAAACGATTAGTATTAACAGAAAGATGCCAGCACAAAAGGTTGATAAACGCCCACGTCCGCCAGATTTAACGTTAATAATCGACTGACCGATCATCGCGCAACCCGCCATTCCACCGATAAATCCGGTCGCTGTGTTGGCAATACCCTGGCCAATACACTCACGGTTTTTATCACTTGGTGTATCGGTTAGCTCATCAACGATGGAAGCTGTCATTAAGGATTCAAGCAAACCCACAGCCGCAACGGCTGCCGAATACGGCAGAATAATCATCAATGTTTCAAGGGTCAGTGGAATTTGCGGTATTAGGAACACGGGCAAAGTGGACGGTAAATCACCCAAACTTCCCACGTTACGAATGTCTAAATCAAAGAACAGTGCAATGGCTGTAACCAATATGATGCATACAAGTGGAGACGGTATGATCGTGGTAATGCGAGGAAATAAATAAATTACGGCCAAACCCGCTGCAACCATAACATAGGTTAGATACGGAACGCCCATAAGCTCTGGTAATTGTGCCAAAAAAATCAAGATAGCCAGCGCGTTCACAAAACCTGTCATGACAGATCTGGATATAAACCGCATGATAAAGCCAAGGCGCAGCAATCCGGCAGCGATTTGCATGAGACCCGCCAGAACCGTGGCTGCAAGCAGATACTGAAGGCCATGATCTTTAACCAAAGTCACCATCAAAACAGCGGTCGCAGCGGTGGCAGCGGAAATCATGCCTGGGCGACCGCCAGTAATTGCGACGATTACCGCGATTGAGAATGAAGCATACAAACCAACTTTTGGGTCAACACCAGCAATCGCCGAGAATGCAATCGCTTCCGGGATTAGCGCTAAAGCCACAACCAAGCCCGCTAGGATGTCAGGCCGGATGTTACCCAACCACTCGTTATGTAGTTTCGATGTAAAGTCAGTCGCCAAGTGTCAGCTCCCAAAAACAGCCAGAGTTCAATTTGGCGCTAGACATGTCATTGATAAGCACACAGAGCAAAGGCGGATACTGCACCCCTGCTTATTGGTTGGTGTCAGCCTTATCTTCAGTTTCGGCATTCTGACTTGGGTTGGATTTAAAACGGTTTCTAATCCGTCGATAAACACGAAACAGCCATACCCCGAGTGCTGCCAGCAAAATAAAGAATATGATGTTAAACCACGGTATTAGAGTAACGTCCGGACCATCAACGCGTTTT
>JBMYWL010000242.1:0-2760 GCA_049607365.1 Alphaproteobacteria bacterium
TGCCATCTGGTTGCTCCAGACATTTCTGCAGCTTCGGTCATTTCTGACGGAACGCCACGCAAGCCTTCAATCGTGTAGCGAATTACCGGAACGGTGGTATATATCAAGACCGACAAGATGACGGTTACGGGTGAAACACCAAACAACATAATTGCTGGCAACAAATAGACGTACGACGGGAAGGTTTGAAGTGTATCGCACATAAGTATCATTCTGTCGGACCTTGCCGCCTTGCGCGCCGAATAAATGGCAAGCGGGACACCAATTAGAAAGGCAATGAAAGTGGCTGTGAATACAGTGTGCATTGTCAACATCGCACGGTCCCAATAACCCAACTGAGCGACGATGCAAAAGAAGATAAATCCAAGGACACCCGGCACAAACCCACCTAACCGATAAGCTATGCCGGACACAACCAAGATAACCGCTGGAGTAGGTACAAAAAGCAAGGCCTTTTCGGTTGGAACCAATATATAAACATTAACAAAATAACGAATTGCGTCGGTTGTTTCTGTAACCCAGCTGAACCCAAGGAACGCTTTTATTATCTTGTCAAAATCTTTGCCTTGACTAAGTGACTCTTTACGATGAACACCATCCATTATACCAGCAAGATATGTATGTAGATTGAAATCAGCACCAAATGATAAAACAACAGGCTTAATACCCGAAACTAAGCTGGAAAGAACGTAAAACAAAACAACGGAACCAAGGGCCAAGATGAGATAGAAATTACGCTTCCACCAAGGTGTTCCCTTTTCAAAATGAGTAGGTTGCTTAACAACCCATGCTTTAGAAAGACGGTCCAAAGTTACGGCCAACAAAACAATTGTCACGCCAATTTCTAAGGAACGACCTAGTTTGAAAGAACCCATGTTGGATAAGAGTTTGGCACCAAGGCCTGGCATTCCAATAGCGGCTGTCAAAACCACCATCGCCAAACAAAGCATGATGACTTGGTTTAGACCAACAAGAATTTCTGAACGTGCGGATGGAATATAAATGCGCCACAACATTTGCCATTTTGTACAACCTGACATTTTGCCAGCTTCAACAACCTCTGGAGATACCTTTTTCAAACCGATCGTGGTCATAAGAATCATAGGTGGCAAGGAATAAGCAACAGTAGCAACAGTTGCCGCAGTTGGTCCAACCTTAAAGAAAATTACCGCTGGTAGAAGATAAGAGAAAAACGGGAGCACCTGCATAACAAGTAGCATGGGTTTCAGAATTTCTTCGACACGTTTGGATTTCCAAGACCAAATGCCCAACAAACCTCCCAAAACAAAACCCAACGGGGCTGCCACAAGAATTACACTCATGGTTTCCATCGCCAGTTTCCACTGCCCAACTAAAGCAGTCCAAACGAAGGTTAGGAACGCAAGCAACGCTAATCGCCAACCACCTAAGTAAAAGCCCGTTATGGTCACAACGGCTGTAATTGCGGTCCACGGCATCTCCTCAATACGAGGCCAGCGAGATTTACCGTAAAGAACGTTGGAGACAGCATTCAATACAAACTCAAGATATCCCGTTATCCACCGTGTTACGTGAATAAAACCAAGATCAAACGCAAACCATTGAAACAAGGTGTCAATCCAGTCGCGCCAAGGCAAAAGTAGTGCCTCGGGTACGCGAACCAAGCCATCTGGCAACCAAGGTCGAAGAACCGTAAGCAAAGCGGCAAAAGCAATGACCAACCAAAAAACACGCGGTACATTGCGTTCATTTTTCAGAAAGGAAATCATGCTTCATCACCCAACAATAGATCAAGAGCTGCCTGTCGTGGAAGTGCTCCGATAAGTTTTCCGTTGCGTGTCACGGGAATTGTGTCAGCAGTGTCGTCAACCAACCGTCGCGCTATGGACAAGATAGTGGCATCTGCATCCACAGGCTCACCCGTACCTTCCAGCTTCGCATCAACCAAAGCGCCAGCACTCACAACCCGAGCCTTCTGCACTTCTTCTGTAAACTTGCGAACATATTCGGTTGCAGGATTAAGAACGATTTGGTCAGGTGTGTCACATTGTTCAACTGCACCGTCTTTCATTATCGCAATACGATCGGCAAGTCGAATAGCCTCATCAAAGTCATGGGTAATAAACACAATTGTTTTACCAAGCATGGCCTGCAGACGTAAAAATTCATCCTGCATTTCACGACGGATAAGCGGATCAAGAGCCGAGAACGGTTCATCCAAGAACCAAATATCCGGCTCGATTGCTAAAGATCGCGCAATACCAACACGTTGTTGTTGACCGCCTGATAACTCCCTTGGGAAATAGTCTTCACGACCCTCAAGACCAACCAACTTAACCACTTCCAGAGCTCTGGCACGTCGTTCGTGTTTGTCCTGTCCACGCATTTCCAACGGAAGTGCAACGTTTTCTAAAACTGTTCTGTGAGGCAACAATCCGAATGACTGGAACACCATACCCATTTTATTGCGACGAAGCTCGATGAGTTCTTTTTCGCTCAATGACATTATGTCTTGGCCTTCAACTTCAATCGTGCCGCCCGTAATGTCGTGGAGACGGGAAAAACAACGCACAAGAGTTGACTTGCCAGAACCTGAAAGGCCCATGATAACGAGCATTTCGCCCTTACCGACTTCTATTGATACATCCTTTACACCGGCAATGTAACCGTCTTCCCTTATCTCATCGAAACTCTTGTTATGGTCCAAATTGGCTAAATAGGACTTGGGACTTGTGCCAAACAGTTTCCAAACATTCTTGGCAACAATTACTGGTTTGGTCG
>JBMYWL010000243.1:0-2740 GCA_049607365.1 Alphaproteobacteria bacterium
GCTAGCTTGGTCAAAGGCCACGAAAAAGGCGACGAAAAAGGCGACGCCGCAACCGTTGGCATTCGGCCCGAGCATTTGCACCAGTGTTCCGCCAATGAAGCACTTGTCACTGCGGAGTTTGATTTGATGGAAAACCTGGGTGAACATGTACTTGTACACTTGAAGGTCTCAAATAATGGTCAACACCCTGAGAGTATCATCGCCAAATTTGAGCATGCACCAACCTTTAAAACTGGTGACACGGTTTATTTGAAGTGTGACGCAGATCGAATTTATAAATTTGATAAGGACGGAAACTCAAACTAAAAAATGACTTGAATTTAGTAGACTGGCTTAGAAAGGTTTCAATCCAATCTAAGGTATGATGCAGAAAATATTTAGGGGCGGCTTCTGGGCTTCCGTTTTTTATTTTGAATTTTTAGCACGCGCTTCAAGCTGGTTACGCAGTAGCTGGAACAGAGCTCTTAACCCGATGCCGGACCTGATTTCAAATTCTTCAAAATGCACCCTTCGTTTTGCGACGCCAAGCTTAGCCAAACCCGTGATAAGGGTTTTGCGCATAGACTTTGGCCCGCAAAAATACACCTGCATTTTTTGTGGGGGAACAGCCAACTGTGACTGGGCCGTTGCCATAAGACCCTTAGCGGTCAAACGTTTGCTGACTTGGCTTTCGTGCAGCACAAGGGTGAAGTTCGGGTTTTGGTCGGCAATACGTTGAAGCTCCGCCACATGGACGGCCTCATCCACCGAGCGAACACAATAGAACATAAGCACTTGGCCGTCAGCTTCGGTCAGGCTCTGCGCCCAAGCGACAAACGGCGTTACGCCAATGCCGGCTGCGACCCAGATTTGCGGGTTTTTGCCAGACTTCTTTTCAAAGCGACCGAAAGGCCCCTCAACACTTACGGTGGAGCCAAGCGCCACACGTTGGGGAAGTTGGCTGGTGTAGTCACCCAGTGCTGCGACGGTCACACGAAGTTCTCCGTTTTGGTCTGGTGCTTTACTGATCGTAAACGGGTGTGCTTCAGACAGGCCCGAACCGCCAAAGGTGAAGAATGCGAATTGGCCAGCCCTGTATTTTAAAGCGCGTTTTACAGGCTTTAAGCTTACAGCAACCGCATCACCCTGATTTTGTATGTCTGTAACTATGTATGAATATGACCTGCGTAACCAACTTGGTGCGAGCTTATAAACAAAGGCCAAAATACCCAAAAGACAGTAAATTGAAACATACCACCCGACGGGGTCAAAGTTTGAAAACGGCTTTAGAATAAACAGGTAATGCAAGGCGCTGAACACAAAGAACACGCCCAAAATTTTATGGGTCCAGCGCCACAGCTGATAAGGAATGAAGGTTGCAATTGTAATGACAACCAAAATCAAAATGCCGTAAAGGCTAATCTCGCCAGCGGTTTCCGCTATATCGGTCAGAAAATTTTCTCTGCCAAGACCATCCATTTCCGCGTCAATTGTGTCGTGAAGCAAGATGGCGACCATCGCCCCAATGCCCAACCACTTGTGCAGAATGTACCCCCGGTCCAAACCACCAAATAGAGTTTCGACAAGCCGCAACCGTGTCGCGATGATTTGCCCGAGCGACATGGCGATAAGCGCGACGATACCCAAGTACTGGCTGAACAAAGCCGCCGAATCAAATTTTGACGCCAAAGGCTGAAGCCAATAAAGCGGGGCCAACAAAGATGCAGCAACAACTATAAGCCCTATTGGTTTCAAATGCATGGGGTACCCCTGTTTTAAGCTGAACGAGATGGTTTTACGCTAGGATGTGAAGCTGAGCTGGACATGTAATAGTGGTTTGTTAAAACTACAAGCAAGTTTCGTCAAATGTACAAACCTTATCCACCTTCCACCTTCCAAGCCCCGAGAGAATTCATATGCCCAAAAATGTCGTTTTGCTAGATGGTGGTATGGGTCAGGAGTTGCTGAAACGCAGCGCCCAAGCCCCCCACCCCATGTGGTCCGCCAAGGTGTTGATGGACGAGCCCGACATCGTCGAGGCTGTGCATATGGATTACATAAACGCCGGGGCAAACGTCATAACGCTTAATGCTTATTCGGCAACGCCAGAGCGATTGGCGCGCGATTCAGGGCAACCCGAAAAAGCGGACGAGTTGTTTGAAATTTTGCAACAGCGCGCGATTGAGCTGGCACACTCTGCACGGTCAAAAAGTAAGGCAGCGCACGACGTCCGCATTGCGGGGTCAATTCCCCCACTCAACGGGTCATACAAACCCGAACACGCACCCAAGCCAGAGGTTATGCTGGAAACCTATCGCCGTGTGGTGGCCTTACAACGTGACGCGGTCGATGTGTTAATGTGTGAAACCATGTCCGGCATTGGCGAGGCTGTGGCCGCAACCACGGCAGCGCTTGAAAGCGGTTTGCCCGTGTGGTTGGCTTTCTCCCTAAGCGATAAGCTTGATGCTGGTGAACCTCGCCTGCGCTCGGGTGAGCCCTTGTCCGACGCGCTTGCCGCTGTGTTCAAGCTGGACATAGACGCGTTGATGTTGAACTGTTCCGTGCCGGAAGCCATAAGTGCGGCCCTGCCCACCTTGCTGTCAGCAAATGGTTTGGCCGGTGCCTACGCCAACGGGTTTACGGGCATAAGCGCGCTCGAACTCGGTGGTACAGTTGATGGTTTGCAGGCACGGGAAGATTTGGGGCCCGAAGCATACGCCCAAGTCGCGATGGAATGGGTCAGTCAAGGCGTGCGGATTAT
>JBMYWL010000244.1:0-2700 GCA_049607365.1 Alphaproteobacteria bacterium
TGACATCTGCGCCACGTTCAATTTTGTCGAGGTGATAGGCAACGTCTGTCGCAAAGTAGGTGTAGGTTCCGTCAGACTTCACCAACGCACGGTCAACCTTGTCACCAAACTCGGTTGTCTTAAACAACAGTTGGTCACGTGGTTCCCAGTCTTCGTCCGGCTTGCCTTTTGGTGGTGGTAATTGCCCCGTATAAATCAAGCCTTGCTCTGTCAAACGATCGAGCATGGTTTGCACCTTGCCATCATCAACCAATTGACGTTCAGAGCTGTAGATTTGGCTGATACCCATAGCGGCCAGATCACGACGAATAAGATCCAACATTTGCTCAAGTGCGAAGGCACGAATTGGCTCCAGCCATTCGCTTTCGGGTGCATCAAGCCACTTGTCACCGTGTTCAGCGGCAAGTTGTTGACCTGTCGAAATCAGATAATCACCCGGGTACATGCCGTCAGGAATTTCAATCTCGCGTCCCAACGCTTCAGTGTAACGCAAATGTGCAGACCGTGCCAAGACGTCAACCTGCGTTCCGGCGTCATTCACATAATACTCTCGTGTGACATCATACCCCGTGGCTTCATACATGGCGGCCAAAACGTCACCAATGACAGCACCGCGAACGTGGCCAATGTGTAAAGGTCCCGTTGGATTGGTTGATACGTATTCGACGTTAACCTTAGTGCCATTGCCGGTTGTTGATGTGCCAAACTGTGTGCCTGCGTCCAGAACGCCTGACAGAAATTTGTGCCAGTAAGCGTTTGAAAGGCGCAGGTTGATAAACCCCGGACCTGCGATTTCTACTGTTTCAACACCGTCCCAATCGCGAAACTGGGTGGCGAGTATCTCGGCTAAATCCCTTGGTTTCATCGAAGCTGCCTTGGCCAAGACCATTGCAGCATTGGTTGCCAAGTCCCCGTGGCTCTCGTCTCGTGGTGGCTCAAACAGCGTGCGCTCAATAGCTAATTCACCTTTCAAGACACCATCGTTTAGAAGCTGTCTCAAGGTTTCATGAAGCTTGAACTGAAAAGTTTTGAAAATGTTTAGGCTGTTCGCGGTACGGGTCACAATTATTAGGTCCAGATGGTCATTTCTAAAGATTTTAGTATTGAAAGTTTGCGGCAAAAAGGGGCCACACGTAACCAAAAGCTAAACATAGCTGTTGGGCCTAGGCGTGTGACAACTGCTTGTGTCTGACAAGTGCATATCGATCTGTCATGCCCGAGATATAATCGATCAACACTTGATGCTGACAGTCGCTGTTTTCGTATTCGACCAGCCAATCGGCTGGCAACAACTTGGGTTTGGTCAAGAATATCCCGAACAAGTCGGCCACAACAGCTGACATTTCGACACGATGCTTTTTAATCGTGTCGTGTCTGTACATGCGGTGAAACAAGAACTTGCGCAGCGGTTTAAGCCAGCTTGTAAGTTCAGGTGAGAAGCTTGCCAACATGTCGGGGTGGCTTCTGACATCGGCCGGGGTGTTGATTTTGTGCTGAGCTAGGTTATCCGCTGTCTTTGCAATTAAGTCGTTGATCATTTCGGTGATCATAATGCGGTGGAGGTTGTAAATTTGCTGACTTAAGTTTGCTTTTGGCCACTGCGCCCGAAACGCCGCTACCCATGACTCCAGCTGTTCAATGCCTGCCAAGTCATCAAGGTCCAACAAGCCAGCACGCAACCCGTCATCAAGGTCGTGACAGTTATAAGCTATGTCGTCACAAACAGCGGCAATCTGTGCCTCAAGACATGGTTGTTGATCCAGCGGGTAAGGGCAATCGCCGATCAATTCGGTCAAACTGTTGCGGGTCGCCGGGTTGCTGATGGGTCCGTTGTGTTTTGCCAAGCCATCCAAGGTTTCAAAACTTAGGTTCATGCCCGCATGTTCGGGGTAAGGTGACTCAAGCTTTGTGACAATGCGCAAGGCCTGAAGGTTGTGGTCAAACGAGCCCCAGCCCTTGTTGGCGCCGTGAACAGCCAAGCACGCATTTAGGGCGTCCTCGCCCGTGTGTCCAAAGGGCGGGTGACCAAGATCATGCGCCAAAGCGATTGTCACACCCAAGTCCTCCTGAACTTTTAAGGCACGACATATGGTACGTGTGACCTGAGCAACCTCTAGACTGTGTGTTAGCCGCGTTCTGTGAAAGTCACCTTCGTGGCTGACAAACACCTGTGTTTTGTGTTGAAGCTTACGAAAGGCACGCGCGTGGATTATGCGGTCGTGGTCGCGTTGAAACAAATTTCGATAATTTGAAGACACCTGATTGAAGCGTCGACCGAACGAGGCCGTTTCCAGACAGGCAAAGGGTGCGTAGTTTTCCACGAATTGTTCCTAAGATCTAATACAATTGTAATATAGTGACGAATAACTTTGAAAAACAGACAAAGAAGCTTAAATTCAGAACAGGACGACTTTAACGAAAGATCTAGCATTTTTATGCCCGAAACTAAGCCCGAAACGAGTTCAGAACAAGCACAGCTGGAATTCACCACCAATGCTGCCCGTCGAGTTGCCAAACTTCGGGACATGGAGAAAAAAGCGGGGCTTATGTTGCGCCTTTCGGTTCAGGGCGGTGGTTGTTCGGGTTTTTCGTACAAATTCGACTTCGAAGAACAAAAAGCCGAAGATGATACAATTATTGAAACCGACGGTGTTCAGTTGGTTGTTGACGCCATGTCGCTTGAATTCCTAAGTGGTGCAA
>JBMYWL010000245.1:0-2676 GCA_049607365.1 Alphaproteobacteria bacterium
AAGGCAAGCGTCCTTGGGAATTCCTAGCCGCGTAAATTCTAAGCTCATCATAAACACGTTTTAAACTTCTGACTTTAAAAGAGATTTCATATGTCTAACAAACTTCTGTTTTTACCCGGTGACGGCATTGGCCCAGAGATTATGGTTCAGGTGCGTCGGGTTATCGATTGGCTAGACGCTGAGAGAGGCATAAGTTTCGACGTTGATGAAGATCTTGTTGGTGGTGCTGCGTATGACGTGCATGGTGTGCCAATTACAGACGAAGTCATGGCAAAAGCCATGGAAGCCAAAACAGTCATGTTCGGCGCTGTTGGTGGCCCACAGTACGACGATTTGCCGTTTGAAGTTCGCGCTGAGCGCGGTTTGCTTCGACTACGTAAAGACATGGAGCTGTTTGCGAACCTTCGCCCTGCCCTATGTTTTGACTCGTTGGTTGACGCTTCTTCATTGAAGCCTGAGCTGGTTTCCGGTTTGGACATGCTTATTCTTCGTGAGCTAACTGGTGGTGTATACTTTGGTGAGCCTCGCGGTATTTCAGACCTTGGAAACGGTCAGCGTCGTGGCGTTGATACCCAAGTGTACGACACTTACGAAATCGATCGTATCGCACGCTTGGCATTTGAATTAGCCGCCAAACGCCGTAATCTTGTTCACTCAGCTGAGAAAAACAACGTTATGCACACGGGCATTCTGTGGAAACAGGAAGTTCAGCGTGTTCATGATGAAAGCTTCCCTGAAGTAGAGCTTCAGCACATTTTGGCTGACAACTGCGCAATGCAGCTTGTTCGGGCACCAAAACAGTTCGATGTTATTGTAACTGACAACCTGTTTGGCGATATGCTTTCTGACGTTGCGGCTATGCTGACAGGCTCACTTGGCATGCTGCCATCTGCGTCACTTTCAGAAGCGGATAAAGACGGAAAACGTCTAGCTATGTACGAGCCTGTACACGGTTCAGCACCAGACATCGCAGGTCAAAACAAAGCAAACCCGCTTGCTTGCGTTCTATCGTTCGCGATGGCGCTTCGTTACTCGTTTGATTTGGGTGCAGAAGCTGATCTAATCGAAAAAGCGGTTGAAAACGTTCTTAAAACAAACCGTACCGGTGACATTTGGACTGAAGGCACAAAGCTTGTTTCTTGTACAGAAATGGGTGATGCGGTTCTGGAACAGCTAAAAACTAGCGCGAAATACGAAGGGCATAAAAATGGGTTATAAAGTTGCGGTCGTAGGTGCCACAGGAAACGTTGGTCAGGAACTACTAAACATTCTTTCGGAGCGTAAGTTTCCGGCTGATGAAGTTTTTGCAGTTGCTTCTTCAAGATCAATAGGTCGTGAAGTAGCGTATGGTGATGACACGGTGTTGAAATGCCAAAACCTTGAAGACTTTGACTTCAAAGGTGTTGATCTTGCCTTGTTCTCCCCCGGTGCAAGTGTTTCACGTGTTTACGCGCCAATCGCAGCTGCAGCTGGTTGTGTTGTCATCGACAACACCAGCGAATTCCGCATGGACCCGGATGTTCCTTTGGTGGTGCCAGAAGTTAACCCAGAAGCCATTCAGAACTACAAAACCAAAGGTATAATCGCCAACCCTAACTGTTCTACCATCCAGATGGTTGTAGCGCTTAAACCCCTTCATGACGCTGCAAAAATCAATCGTGTTGTTGTCTCAACCTATCAGTCCGTTTCTGGTGGTGGTAAAGAGTCGATGGATGAGCTGTTCAGCCAAACCCGTGGTATTTTTGTGAATGAGCCAGTGAAGCCTATCCGCTTCACGAAACAGATTGCATTTAACGTCATTCCACACATCGATGTATTCATGGATGATGGCTACACCAAAGAAGAGTGGAAAATGACCGTCGAGACCAAAAAAATTCTTGATCCGGCGATTAAATTGACCGCAACTTGCGCACGTGTACCTGTTTTTGTTGGGCATGCCGAAGCTATCAATATTGAGTTTGATCGCCCGATTTCTGCGGATGAAGTTCGTGAAATTTTGTCAAGTGCACCTGGTGTTTCGGTTGTAGATCACCGCGTTGATGAAGGCTATGTAACACCGCACGAGTCAGCTGGCGAAGATTCTGTTTTTGTAAGTCGTATTCGTGAAGATTTCACTGTTGATAATGGCATTTCGCTTTGGTGTGTGTCTGACAACATCCGCAAGGGTGCTGCTTTAAACACCGTTCAAATTGCTGAGACACTGGTTGGTCAGTGGGAAGCAGCAAAAGGTGAAGCCGCCTAACCAAACCCAACTGCGCGCCGGACTTGTTCCGGCGTCCAGCCTTCGTGTCGCAAATCTTTAAGTGTTGTTGCTTTGGTCCGTTTAGCAAGGCGCTTTCCATCACTATCTAAAACCAAATCATGGTGGTGCCAAACAGGTGTCGGCAGGTCTAAGAGCGCCTGAAGTAGTCTGTGTACATGCGTGACGCGAAAAAGGTCTTCGCCCCGTACCACCAGATCAATTTCTTGTGCAGCGTCATCCACAACAACTGACAGATGATATGACGCCCCAATTCCCTTTCGGACCACGATAAAATCGCCCAATATTTCAGGTTCGCAAACTTGCGGGCCTTTGACCTTATCTTCCCAAGTCAAGTTGCCAGCAAGTCCTGCAGCTTTTTTCGCATCTAAGCGCCAAGCTGGTTGTTCGCCCGCCCAGATTTTCTCAGCGATTTG
>JBMYWL010000246.1:0-2663 GCA_049607365.1 Alphaproteobacteria bacterium
TTATTCCCAGCCATAGAGTTGCTGCCGGATGTTTCTGCGAAGCTGCTTGTTTAAGATACGCCAAAGCTTGCTCGCTAAGTTCACTTTTATCATTTGAATATATTAACCGAAATCCCGCTGAAAAAGCTGCTTCCGCATCCCCTCCATCTGCTGCATCACGATATAAGGCTAGTGCTAGTTCGGAATCTGCCGGAACACCAACCCCTCCAGCAAACATATCCGCTAACTCTCGAATTTGCTCCGGGGTTGTTCGATTGAATTTTTGTTTGATATCGTCAACGCCAACCGCGTGCGCCGCCGACCAAAAATTAGTGCAACAAACAATAAGCCAAAACACTCGCACAAAATTCACAACTTTGACCCTCTAACACGCACAGTTAACTCTACAATCTGCAAGGCCATTACACGATTTGGGAATTTACGAGAGCGGGGTATATTTTTCCGCCTTGCATTAATTCTTCATGCGTCCCTTGTTCAACGATTTCTCCATGTTGAAAGACTAGTATTTTGTCAGCGTTAACGACTGTTGATAGACGGTGCGCCACAACCATTGTTGTTCTATCCGTCGACAAATCGTCCAGAGCTGATTGAACGGCCGTTTCCGTGTTGGTATCCAATGCAGATGTTGCTTCATCCAAAAGTAAAATTGGCGCGTCTCTTAAAATTGCGCGGGCAATCACCAATCTTTGCTTCTGACCACCCGACAAACGCTCGCCTCTTGGGCCAATACGTGTCTCCAGCCCATCTAATGAGTCTTGTATGAAATCCCAAGCTTGTGCAGCTTTTGCTGCCGCCTCAATTTGGGCATCGGTTGCATCTCGTTTGCCAAAAGCCAGGTTTGCACGAATGGTGTCGTCAAACAAAATTGCATCTTGAGTCACATAAGCAATTGCATTTCGAAGGCTATCTATCTTAAGCTCTGATGTGCTCTGACCACCAATACAAATCTCACCACTCGTTAGATCAAAAAGTCTTGGCACAAGAAGCAAACTTGTTGTTTTACCTGCGCCTGAAGGTCCAACAAGAGCGATCTTCTGGCCAGCTTTCACAACAAAGCTGGCATTATTTAGGACGGGCTCATCAGCGTCATAGGAAAAGCAGACGTTCTTAAACTCAATATCACCTTTGGGATTCTGTAGCTCTCCTGCATTTGGTGCATCACAAATGCTCGGCTGTTTATCCATCAACTCGAAAACACGCGACAGGCTCGCTGAAATAATTTGTACGTTGGCATTAATCGCAATCACACGCTTCAATGGGTCATACAAAATTAACAAAGAACTTAAATAAGCTACTAATTCACCTGAAGTTTTGCTGCCTTCAATAACTTGTTGCCCACCAAACCAAATTACAAACACCATGCCAGACATAGCGATAATTTCGACGATTGCAGGTAGCGAAGCAACGATCCATGCCGACTTAATCATCGTGCGAATACTCTGACCAATCTTGTCTCCGAACCGTTTAGATTCGTAACCTTCAGCCTGATTTGTTTTTATAGCTTGAATGCCATGAAATGCTTCATCGTACGCGATTGTAACCTGTGCCCCAATGCCAGCCGCTCGACGCGCGTAGCCGCGAATATAACGACTGGTTATGATTACTGGAATGCCTATCAATGGCAGTGCCAGTAAAGCAGAGATCGTCCACAGCCAGTCTTTGTACAAAAGGTACAAGAATATTCCCAACAGAGTCGGCAAATCCCTCGCTAACCCTAAAATCGTGGCTTCGACAACCGATCTTAGTGTTGTTGTGTCGGTCGTTTGACGCGCGATCAATTCACCAGGCGAATTCTTGGTGAAAAAGCCAAAATCAAGCCTGATGGTATTGGCTGATAAGTCAGTTTGCAGATTTCCCAAGGCTCTAAGCGACACCATGGACAAAAGGCCGCGTTGTGCAAAAATTGACACAGCCCTCAAAACGAACACGAACACAATTCCAGACAAAACCAACTTCATGGTGCTCAGGTCTTTTGCGACCAAAACATTATCTACAATCGCTTCAATCAAGCGTGGCAACAACCAAAAGCTAGCAGCTGTGCCAAACATTGCCATTATAGCCCAAATAAGCATCCGCCATTGGGGGGCAATATAAGCCTTCCACGCTCGTTTTATGTCGTGGTAAGCGCTGTGTTCAAACTGCCGTCCTCGATCGTTATGATCAACGCTGAGTTTGTAAGAATTTTGAATGTTTTGCGGGGACTGGATCGGTTTCTCAGGCAAAGACTTCTCGCTTTCTGAACTTCAGCGCCTTTTAACACGAGAAATTAGCCGTTGCCTAGAGTGAGTACTAAACTTTTGGTGATTTATCTTAATCTGTTTTTGTCGAAACTTCTTCGTATTCAGCGTCTATGACCGTACCAGCTTCTGAATTAGCGCCAGAACCCGCCGTACCTTGCTGTGATCCACCATACATTGCTGCATTTTTCCGTAGAAACTCTTCTGCTTTCTTTTTCGTTTTGTTGAAAAAAAACAGTCTCCAAATGAAAAAAGCGATTAAAAGTGCGACCGCAAGTACCAATCCAAACAGTAAAACAAACCCACCTATCACCAAAGATGCTGCAACGACAACAATTGTTGAAATGGCCGCTAAAAAGCCACCAGCTTTGCTCGGTTTGCCAGAGCCTGAAATATAATGGAATGTTTGGCGTTGCATGCCGTGAC
>JBMYWL010000247.1:0-2661 GCA_049607365.1 Alphaproteobacteria bacterium
CATCAGTCGTCGAAGGCAACCAAGATGTCATCGCCGCAACGATGGCAACCCTGCACGAGTTTCCGGACCGCAAACTTTTGGGTGAAGATGTTATTTGGTGTCAGGGTGAAAGCGACCACCTACTCTCCTCGCATCGTTTGCTGTGTACAGCGACACACACCAACAACGGGGTGTACGGCCAAGCAACTGGCACCAAACTTCGCTACCGAATAATCGCCGACTGTGCCGCACGAAACAACGTCATTGATGACGAATGGCTCGTACGAGACCAAAGCGCTATCGTCCGCCAAATGGGTTGGGATTTGGAAACCTACGCACGAGCGCTGATTGACAGCGAAGGAGGAGCAGATAAATGCGTGCAACCTTATACGCCAGCAAATGACGTCACAGGGCCTTACAAAGGGAACGGAAACGGTCATGAGGTTGGCCAAAAATATGCTGACATCTTAACCACGCTTATGACTGCGGATTTCTCAACAATTCCCAAGACCTATGACCGTGCTTGCCAGTTGGAGCTGCCAGGCGGTCAGGCCCAGCACGGACGAGAAGAAGCAGACAAATTCTGGCTGGGCCTACGTGCTGCGTTCCCTTCAGCCCAGTTTCAAGTACATCACCTTATGGGTCGAACAGACGACGACATGCCATCAACTGCTGCCGTCAGATGGTCATTAACCGGAAAGCACGAAGGCTGGGGCATGTTCGGCAAACCAACAAATGCCGACATCTTTGTGATGGGCATAAGCCACGCAGAATTCGGACCGCGGGGACTGAAGCGCGAGTTTGTTGCTGTAGATGAAACAGCGATTTGGAAACAGATCATTCTGAAAACAGGTTAAGGATACATGACCGAGAATTTGATCTTTCTGCCAGGCATGATGTGTGACGAACGATTATTCGAACCACAAATTAAACACCTGTCAAACTCCTTTGACATTGTTACAGCTGATCTCACGACCCAAACTACAATCGCGGGCATTGCAAAGTCAGTTTTAGACACCGTCAAGTTTGATAATTTTTCCTTGTGCGGTTTATCCATGGGGGGCATCGTTGCTTTTGAACTTATGAAACAAGCACCCGAACGCATCCACAAAGTAGCTCTGTTAAACACGACGCATTGGGCGGACGCGCCAAAGAACAAACCAATTCGCGAGAAACAAATTGAGTTGGTTAATGCTGGGAAACTGCGTGACGTCATCATTGAACAGATGAAGCCCAACTACCTCGCCAAACAAAACAGAGATGACACTAACCTGTTGAATCTATTAGTTGAAATGGCGATTGATTTGGGCGACGAAGCGTTCATCAACCAAAGCTTGGCCTTAATGTCTCGACAGGATTACACCAGCATTCTGCAAGATTGGGCAAAACCATGCTTGGTTCTTTGCGGGGAAGAAGATGAATTGTGTCCACCAGAACGGCATATGGAGATGCACGGATTGATCGGCAACGCTGTGTTAGAAATAATCTCAGGTGCTGGACACATAAGTACACTGGAACAAACTGATGAAATCAACTTATTGTTAACAAACTTCTTTATATGAAATTAGGGTAGCCGCTTACAGAAACAAAATATATCAGAACTTTGGTTCGACCAAAAACTTCACACCAACCCGAACATCCACAGTTTTAATTGCTTCCCCAGCTTCTAACGGACACGGCTCCTCAATGCCACCTGCAAGCGAACCAGCTGATCCAACTATATGTCCACTTTTCATTGCATGAGCATTAACAATTCCGGAAAACTCCCGATAGTTCCAAACAGAATCACCCGGAAAATATGAACTTCGTGCTTCTTCCCCTAAAATCATAGTTTCAATTGCCTTGCCCAATGTCTGGTCACTAGCGTCAGCAAGCACTTCAGCGAATTGTTTAGCTTGTATAAATGCTTCCCGTATCGCGGCTTGTTTGGAACCGGAGGTAGCAGTAAATACGGGTGTTTCACTGTCAACTTCAACCGAAAATGCTCCAAAATCTACCGCGTCAATGATTGTGTTGATCTTTAACGTATCTCCGAACAGATCAGTTTTGATCAGCAACTGACCACAACCTACGCGTTCCTTGTGGTTGCTGAAAGAGCTGCTTTGATAGCCTTGATAAACAACATTTTTGGGCTGAAAACCTTGTGAAATCGCGGCTTTTGCTATTTTCTCCAGTAATAAATGCGCTTTCCTTATGGCAAGCGCATTTAGCGGACCTTGAGAAAATATTTTTATTGTTGAAGCGAATTCGGTTGCAACCTTGTTAAACTGAGATTGTCCAACGGTAGTAATCATATTGTCATTCATAAATAATTAATTATTCCACAAAACTACATCTTATTTCAATAGATATAGGTAATTTCCAAGTCGAAAACCTTTGTCAAAAATAGAAAACCCTGCCCAAGGTAACTTGAGCAGGGTTATAATATCTCAGACTAGAATAAAACCTAAAGCGCAGCCTTAATCGCTTCAACAAGGTCCAACTTTTCCCAAGAAAAACCACCGTCAGCATCTGGAGTACGTCCAAAGTGGCCATATGCCGCGGTACGTTGGTAAATTGGCTTGTTGAGCTGTAATTTTGTACGGATGCCTTTTGGTGAAAGGTCCATAACTTCGCTTACAACATTCGCAAGTTTCACTTCATCAACAGCAGCGGTTCCACCGCAGTCAACAAACACGGACA
>JBMYWL010000248.1:0-2658 GCA_049607365.1 Alphaproteobacteria bacterium
TGAAGACCCAACCTGATCCGGGTCTGAATGGCCGTGTTCTTGAATGGCCACGCGGTAAGGTGTTGGGCGGGTCATCCTCGCTGAATGGTTTGCTTTATGTTCGTGGGCAAGCCGAAGATTATGATGAGTGGTCAGATCTTGGTTGTGAGGGCTGGTCTCACGATGAAATCTTGCCATACTTCGAAAAATCCGAAGACCAAGAGCGTGGCGAATTGGAAGGCCACGGAACCGGCGGTCCGTTGGCAGTTTCAGATGTGCGCGTGAAACGTGAGGTTTGCGATCGTTTCATTGAAGCTGGTCAGCAAGCCGGAATTCCATACTCTGATGATTTTAACTACGGTGACCAAGAGGGTGTTGGTAACTTTCAGCTGACCATGAAAAATGGTTGGCGTTGCTCAACGGCGGCAGGTTTCTTGAAGCCAGTTCGCAAACGTTCGAATTTAACGGTTTTGACCAAACATCAGGTTACTGGGCTGACTTTCGAAGGTAAGAGAGCCACCGGAGTTACATGTGAAGTAAAAGGTAAGCCTGTATCTTTACAAGCGAGCCGTGAGGTTATTTTAGCTGCAGGCGCTATTGGATCGCCACAACTGCTGCAACTCGCTGGAATTGGTCGCAAGGAAGACTTGGACGAGGTTGGCATACCATTACGCCACGAGCTTCGTGGTGTTGGACAAAACCTTCAAGACCACCTGCAAATCAGATCTATTTACAAAGTTAATGTCCCAACACTGAACAATGAGGTTAACTCTTGGATTGGTCAGATGCAGATTGGCTTGCAATACGTGCTAACACGCAGGGGCCCCATGGCTTTGGGTGCCAGCCAAACATGTAGCTTTGCAAAAACTGATGAAAAGTTAAATCGTCCTGACGTGCAGTTCCACGTTCAGCCTTTGTCTTCATCGGAAGTAGGGCACGGGTTAGATAAATTCTCTGCCTTTACGTCTTCAGTTTGCCAACTTAGACCAACAAGTGTTGGCTCACTGAAGTTAGCAAGTGCTGACCCGAAAGATCATCCGCTTATTTATCCGAATTATCTCTCGACGAACTCTGACTGTGAAGTTGCAATCGAGGCTGTTAAGTTAAGCAGACGAATTGCTGCCCAGCCTGCGTTGAAGGGAGTTATTTCCAGCGAGCACGAACCTGGCGATGCGGCACAAAGCGATGCTGAGATTTTGGATTGGGTTAGAAACCGTGCGACGACCATTTATCACCCTTGCGGAACATGTAAAATGGGTGTGGATTCAGACGCCGTTGTTGATCCACGACTTAAAGTTCATGGCATCGAAAATTTACGAGTTGTAGATGCTTCGATAATGCCAAGAATTGTTTCAGGCAATACCAATGCCCCGACAATAATGATTGCTGAAAAAGCCTCTGATATGATTTTGGAGGACGCTCATGTCGCATGAAGAAAAATTTAATATTTCGATTAGAGCGCCTAAATATCAACATGGTGTTTGTTTTGCGTCTTCTCTTCAGGTAGCTAGAGAGAAGCCAAATGATAACTTTTGCACGGAAATACACGTTTAATGGAATTACTAACTCAATTTTTTAGCGAAATCTTAGGTGACGGTGGTGTTCAGGGCTTCGCTGACTTAGGTCAAATTGTGCTCGCAGACATCGTCCTTTCTGCAGACAATGCACTTATCATTGGTTTGGCTGCTGCTGGACTTTCGCCAGAGCTACGCAAAAAAGCAATTTTCTTCGGAATGTTGATCGCAACCGTACTGCGGATTGTTTTCACAATCGGTACATCTTATTTGCTCGGCGTTCCATTTATCCGTTTGATTGGTGCCTTGGCTCTTTTCTGGGTGTGTTGGAAGCTGTTTGTGGAGATCAAAGAAGCTCAACAGCAACGCACCAACGAAGCCGTCGAAGGTTATGATGCGGGTGGGTACGATGGTCCGCCAAAGCGTACTCTTTTGTCCGCTTTATTAGCAATCACCGTTGCCGACGTTTCCATGTCTTTGGACAACGTGTTGGCGGTGGCACAGATTGCTGGACACAACACTTCGTTGCTAATATTCGGCTTGGTTCTTGCCATTTTGATGATGGCGTTTTTCGCAACAATTATCCTTAAGATTTTGACACGTTTCCCTATCATTTCATGGTTGGGTTTGGCCGTCTTGCTCTACGTAGCAGGGGAAATGTTCTATCATGGTGTTATTGAAGCGATTGCATTCTTTAACGGAACATCTGCTGAATTGGCGCATTAAAACAAAGGGTTAGGCCGATGTCTAACCCACAAACATTGGATTTTGGCGGTTTATGATACGCACGCCAGATTACCAAAGTATTTCTACCAAATTTGATATTTGGATAGAGATGCATTTTTTTAAAGGCGTATCACTGGGAGAGAAAAACGATGAATAAGTTTCTCAAAATTGTAGCGGGTGCTGTTACAGCAACTGCAATGATCGCTGGCGCAACTGCTGCTTCAGCTGTCACAAAAATTCGTATCCAGTCAGTTATTTCTGCGAAAGCTGACGAAGTAACAATGTTGAAAGATTTTGGACAAGACGTAACCGACCTAACAGGCGGTTCTGTTGTGTTTGAAGTTCTTCCAGCTGGTGCTGTTGTTGGTGTTCGTGAAACACTTGACGCGGTTGATTCTGGTTTGATCGAAGGCGGTTTCGCTTGGACACACTACTGGTC
>JBMYWL010000249.1:0-2630 GCA_049607365.1 Alphaproteobacteria bacterium
ACACTCTCCGGCGCTGATCCCGAAGGTATTTTTCCCGCTATTTTGGGCCATGAAGGCGCAGGCGTCGTTGTAGAGGTTGGCGAAGGTGTTAAATCCCTGAAGCCTGGCGATCACGTTATTCCGCTTTACACACCTGAGTGTCGTGAGTGTAGCTATTGCACATCTGGCAAAACCAACCTTTGTCAGTCAATCCGCGAGACCCAAGGTCGCGGCCTTATGCCAGACAACACCAGCCGCTTTTCGATTGGTAAGGACAAGATTTTCCATTACATGGGAACTTCAACCTTTGCCAACCACACAGTAGTGCCAGAGATTGCTTTGGCCAAAGTTCGTGAAGACGCACCATTTGACAAAATTTGTTACATCGGTTGCGGTGTAACAACCGGCATTGGCGCCGTTATCAACACTGCCAAAGTTCAACCTGGCGACAACGTAGTTGTGTTCGGCTTGGGCGGCATTGGCCTTAACGTAATTCAAGGCGCACGCCTTGCAGGTGCTAACATGATTGTTGGTGTTGACCTGAACAATGGTCGCAAAGAAATGGCTGAACGCTTCGGCATGACCCACTTTGTGAACCCCAACGAGATTGGTAGTGATTTGGTGCCCTACATCGTTGACCTGACGAAAGGCGGCGCTGATTATTCGTTTGAGTGCATCGGTAATGTCAAAGTCATGCGCGACGCTTTGGAATGCTGCCACAAAGGTTGGGGCACAAGCATCATCATTGGTGTCGCGCCAGCGGGTGCTGAAATCTCGACCCGTCCATTCCAACTTGTCACCGGCCGTAACTGGCGTGGAACTGCCTTCGGTGGCGCTAAAGGCCGCACCGACGTTCCAAAAATCGTTGATTGGTACATGGAAGGCAAGATAGAGATCGATCCACTCATCACACACAAAATGCCGTTGGACAAAATCAATGACGCATTTGACTTGATGCACGCCGGAAAATCTATCCGTTCCGTGGTGGAGTTTTAGAAAGAGCTCAAGACTAAGTATCTCATTTAGATCAAGACGTTCTAGACAAGATTCAGACACTAACAAAAAAGGGCCGCCCATTTCTGAGCGGCCCTTTCGTTTTTTAGCAAATGCTAACAGATCTTATTTAAGATCCATCATCGCAGCGCCATCAATTTTTGCTTCAGCAGCAGCAGCACCAGCTACTAGCGCGTCATAAATCTCGGTACCGTTCTTAACGTTGCCCTTAAACCAGTCATAAACTGGTGCAGCAGCAGCACGAAACTCGTTCTTTTCAGCAGGTGTTGGAACATAAAGATCACCACCGCCAGCAACGAATGCGCTGTAAGCTTCAATAGACTTACGCTTTGGAGATGCGAAAGTTGCCTGTTGTAGAGCAGCGAAGCCATCAACAACGACACGACGCATGCCTTCGTCCATGCCCATGAACTGGTCATTGTTCATCCACCAAAGAGCGCCCATGTAAGCATGGCCGTCCAAAGTTACGTACTGAAGACCAGCATCTGGGAATTTCATGCCCATGATGTCGGTGATACCGTTCTTAGAACCTTCAACCACACCAGTTTGGAAAGATGTGAAAAGCTCTGGCCATGGAATTGGGGTCGGGCTAGCACCAAGTGCACGAACGAGTTCCTGTGGAAGATCCGCAACAACTGTTCTGATTTTCAAGCCTTCCATGTCTGCTGGAGATGCAACACGACGACGCGTGTTGGCAAAGTTACGCCAGCCACCTGTGTTACCAACAGTCATCAAGCGAATTTTGTCACCTGAGTCTGCAAGAGCCATTTTACGCATTGTACGTACGAAATCACCCTGAAGAACTTCTTCAGCAATGCGGTCGTCACGTAGAAGGTATGGAAGATCCAAAACCTGAACGTACGGGAACAAGCCAGAAGCACCGCCAGAAGTTGAGATGTAGATGTCGATTGAACCGTCTGCAACACCCTGCAAACACTCAGCACCTTTTGAGCAAAGCTGTGTGCCGATGAAAAGTTCTACAGCAATTTTGCCGTTAGACGCATTTTCAACGTAGTTTTTGAAAACAACAAGACCGTCATAGTCTTCGTCGTTCTCATTAGAGTTTGCTGTCGCACGTAATGTGATGTCAGCCGCGCTAATTGCTGTGCTTCCTGCAAGCATAGCAAAACCCAAGGCAGCCGAAGCGACCGTAGTCAGAATTTTACGCATGTAATTTCCTCTCAATACATTTGTTAAAGCCGTCGTCTAAAACGACTTGCCGCAAATTTAGAACGCAATGACAGACAATTCCAGTTAAATGTCAAAAAATTAACAGGCTATTAAGGAGCTGAAGACTTCATTTCATCTTCAAGCCATGAAACCTGTTTTAATGCTGCTTTTTCTGCTTCCTTCAATTCATTAAATGCAAGATGTTCAAAATTCCCAATTGCAAACCAACCGCGCGCGTCCTCAAAATCTCGCCGATATTCTTCAAATCCGAAGGTGCCATTTGAGCGCACGAAAAAATCAACGCAAACGCCCTCACCGTGCATATTAACGGAGCTCAAAACCGTTTTATTTTTTTGTTTCATTATATCTGTTTGTTATCCATTCTCAGTTTTGTAAAGCTGAATACAAAACCAATTAATATTTTGTAAATTATTAACAGCCATACCTCACTACGCATTCATAAATTC
>JBMYWL010000250.1:0-2620 GCA_049607365.1 Alphaproteobacteria bacterium
TATCCACCCTTCATTACTTCCTGCTTTCCCGGGGTTGGATACACACGCTCGGGCCTTGGCTAAGGGTGTGAAATTTCACGGGTGTACAGTTCATTATGTTGATGAAGGTATGGACACCGGACAGATAATTGATCAGGCCATGGTTGCTGTGACGAAAGGCGACACTGCGGAGTCTCTGGCCGCAAAGGTGCTAAAAGAAGAACATCGCCTATATTCAACGGTGTTAGCAGGGTTAGCGCCAAAAATAGCGGTTTAGTTACAGGTTCATAGCCGCTTTACAGTTGCTGAGCTTGCGTTGCTTAAAATCTGCGATTAAAAAATGAGCAAACATGAAACTGTCTGTTTGCAAAATAGACACAAAAATTGAGGTCACTTATGTCGACAGAAAAAATGGAATGGGAAAACGCTGAAGAGCGCTTGGTTGAAGGTTACAAAGATTTTGATCTTTCAGTTATCTACATCCTAACCGGCATCGTTGCTCTACTGTTGTGGATGTTTTTCACCGTCGTTGTAGGCACAGGTTGGTTTATGATGATTGTATTGGCAGCTTTCTTTACGATTTCGTGGTTTGTAGCTTCCAAAATCTTGATCAAGGTTATGCTCTAAGTCTTTAAGCTTTAAAGGCACGATAGAATTCAAAGGCTGCCATTTCGGCGGCCTTTTTTTGTTTGAACATTCGATCCTGCACGCCCCTTTAATTTAATGCGGCGATAACAACAAAAAAGGGGCTCCAAAACTGGAACCCCTTTTTGTATTTGTAGGCAAACGTTAATTTGTAGGGTTTAGCCTACAAGCTCTGTACCTGCGAAGAAGTATGCGATTTCTTCAGCTGCTGTTTCTGGAGCGTCTGAACCGTGAACAGAGTTCGCGTCGATGCTTTCAGCAAATGCCTTACGGATTGTGCCTTCAGCTGCGTCTGCAGGGTTCGTTGCGCCCATAACGTTGCGGTAAGCTGCGATTGCGTCTTCGCCTTCAAGAACCTGAACCACAACTGGACCAGAGATCATGAAAGATACAAGATCTTTAAAGAAAGGACGCTCGCTGTGAACACCGTAAAATGTCTCAGCTTGTGCTTGTGAAAGCTGCATACGCTTTTGAGCGATAACGCGAAGGCCAGCACCTTCGATCATTGTGTTGATTTGACCGGTAAGGTTACGCTTTGTTGCGTCTGGCTTAATGATAGAGAAGGTGCGTTGAATTGCCATGCTTCTGACTTTCGTTTTAAAGGGTGGGGAGAAATTTGCCGCCTTATATCTGGGCCTTGGCTTTGTCACAACCCCGCGCGTTGGCTTGCATAGCGGACCTGACCTAAAGGGTGCTGAAACTGTGCCAAATATGCTAAGAAACAGCAGCAGTTAAACGCTGATTTAATGCAGCATTCATCAAGATATTCAGGTCCGGTCTTTTGTTAAATATTTCTTCAATCACCATTCGTGTTGCTGGTCGCGTTCTTATTGGCCAAGGGTCAGCTGTCATTCATGAAGGCCACAAGGTCGCATTGATTGGCCGCAATGGAACCGGAAAATCTACGCTTTTGAAGGCCATCGCTGGTGAAATTGGCATAGATTCAGGTTCGATAGATCTGCCGTCACGTTATTCCATGGGCATGACCCGTCAGGAAGCGCCATCTGGGTCACAAAATTTGTTGGATACGGTCTTGGCGACGGACCTTGAACGCGTAAAGCTGATGAAGGCAGCTGAAGAGGCAACAGATCCGCAGGAAATTGCCGACATACACGAGCGTTTGGAAATAATAGGTGCCAGTTCTGCACCATCCCGTGCCGCACGCATATTGGCGGGCCTTGGCTTTGGTGAAGAAGCGCAAAACCGACCGTGTGATTCATTCTCCGGTGGTTGGCGTATGCGCGTTGCCTTGGCCTCGCTTTTGTTTACCCAGCCTGATTTGCTTCTGTTGGACGAACCGACCAACCACTTGGACCTTGAAGCCACCATGTGGCTGGAAGATTATCTGCGCCGTTACCCCGGTACGATTATTATTGTTTCGCACGACCGTGGTTTGTTGAACCGTGTTCCAGAACAGATAATCCACCTGAACAACCAAAGCCTAACAAGCTACAAAGGCAACTTTGACCGTTTTCAGCGGACACGTGCAGAGCGTTTGGAACTCGATGCCAAATCAGCGACCAAACAAGAAAAGAAACGCCAGCACCTGCAATCATTTGTTGATCGGTTTCGCGCTAAGGCTTCCAAGGCGACACAAGCTCAATCACGCCTGAAAATGCTGGAGAAAATGACGCCTATCGCTGTTGAGCATGACGAGATGGCGCCGACCTTGAGCTTTGCTGACCCCGGCAGTTTGGCACCACCCATGTATTCGCTTGAAAACGTATCGATTGGTTACGGCGAAACGGTTATTCTGAAAAACGTCGGATTGCGTTTGGACCCGGAAGATCGTGTTGCTTTGTTGGGTGCAAACGGCAACGGTAAATCAACATTAATGAAAATGTTTGCGGGTAGATTGCCGATTATGGATGGCAGCATTCACCGCGATAGCAAAATTCGGGTGGGTTATTTCGCTCAGCATCAAGCCGATGAATTGCCGATGGGCCTAACGCCTATTGAAGCCATGTTGGAGCGTGAACCCAAACTAGCGCCACCG
>JBMYWL010000251.1:0-2593 GCA_049607365.1 Alphaproteobacteria bacterium
GGACGGACTTAATAAGGCCGGCATCGAAGTAGACCGTAAAATGCTTGCAGACATCGCTGTACATGACGCAGCAGCACTAAAAGCATTGGTTGATCAATCAGTAGCTGCTTCAAAGAAAGCTTACGCATCTTAAGTTTGCGTTCTTTGACTGTTAACTAGACTTAAAATGCGGGTCGCTGTGGCAAAAAAGCCTAAGCGCCCGCATTTTCGTTTAAGCACATAAAAATATAAAGGTAACAGCGATGAGCGCTGATCTTGGCGATTTAAAATCCGCAACCCTTGCACAAATTGCAGAAGCAAAAGACACGCGTCTTCTTGATGAAGTTCGTGTTGCTGTTCTGGGTAAAAAGGGCTCCCTGACAGGTCTTATGAAACAATTGGGTGGCATGGCACCAGAGGACCGCAAAAGTTTCGGTCAGGCCGTGAACGCTGTTAAGGACGAGATTAGTCAGGCTTTGGACGCACGGAAAGTATCGCTGGAAGAAGCGGAGCTTGATGCGCGCTTGGCGACAGAGACCGTCGACATCAGCCAGCCGACCTTGAAAACCACTGTTGGTAAAATTCACCCAATCAGTCAGACAATTGACGAAGTTGCTGCCATTTTTGGCGAAATGGGCTTCAAAATTGTTGAAGGGCCAGAGATTGAAGACGATTGGCACAATTTCACTGCTTTGAATATGCCAGCCGACCACCCTGCACGTCAGATGCAAGACACGTTCTACATGAACGGTCATTCGGGTGATGAAGGTTCACTCGTGTTGCGTACCCACACGTCGAACATGCAAATTCGCGTGATGAAAGAACAAAAACCGCCGATCCGCATTATCTCGCTTGGTCGTACATATCGCTGCGATTCTGACGCAACGCATACACCGATGTTTGGTCAGGTTGAGGGCTTGGTGATCGATAAGAAAATTAACATGGGGCACCTGAAAGGTTGCTTGATGGATTTCTTGAGCGCTTATTTCAACAGTGATGACATTCGTCTTCAACTGCGCCCGTCATATTTCCCGTTTACTGAGCCAAGTGCGGAAGTTGACATTGGCTGCGACCGTTCAGGCGGTGAGCTGAAGATTGGCACGGGTTCTGATTGGTTAGAGATTCTGGGCTGTGGCATGGTTCACCCACGTGTGCTTGAAAACTGTGGCATTGACCCTGAAGAATACCAAGGTTTTGCCTTCGGTATGGGCTTGGAGCGTATTTCCATGTTGAAGTACGGCATTCCCGACCTTCGCACATTCTTTGACGCCGACACACGTTGGTTGGGTCACTACGGGTTCGACGCGCTCGACATTCCGTCAGCTGTTGGGGGACTAAGCCGATGAAATTTACCTTATCGTGGCTAAAAGAACATCTTGATACAACTGCGACCCTAACCGAGATCACCGACAAGCTGACTGCTATTGGCTTGGAGCTTGAAGAAGTGAATGACCCTGCAGCACGCTTGGCACCTTTCACTGTGTGTTACGTGGAATCTGCGGAAAAGCACCCTGACGCTGACAAGTTACGTGTTTGCATGGTGAACCCGGGTGACGGTAACTTGGTGCAGGTCGTGTGCGGCGCACCAAATGCTAAAGCTGGCATGAAGGGTGTGTTTGCGCCTAACGGTGCTTATATTCCAGGGTCAGACATGACCTTGAAAGCGGGTGTCATCCGCGGACAAGAATCCAACGGTATGCTGTGTTCTGAGCGTGAGCTAGAAATTTCGGACGAGCATGATGGTATCATCGAGCTGCCGGAAGATGCGCCTTTGGGCATGGCATTTGCCGAATATCGTGGTCTTAACGATCAGGTTATCGAAATTGGCCTGACACCAAACCGTGGTGATTGCGCGGGTGTTCGTGGCATCGCGCGGGACTTGGCGGCAGCTGGCATAGGCACGCTGAAAGATAACCGCCCGAAAGCAGATGCGGGCGCAGACTTGCCGACAACCGAAGTTAAAATTGCGGTTGAAGAAAAGCTGAACCCTGTGTTCGTGTATCGTTTGGTTAAAAACGTTAAAAATGGTCCAGCACCCGCTTGGTTACAACAACAACTAAACGCCATTGGTCAAAAACCAATCTCTGCTTTGGTTGATGTGACTAACTGGATGACCATGGACCAGTGCCGCCCCATGCACGTGTTTGACGCTGACAAGTTAAAGGGCAACCTGACCGTTCGCGCTGCGACAGATGGTGAAACCATGCTGGCGCTTAATGGCAAAGAATACAGCTTTGACGATCAGATGGTGGTCATTGCTGATGACAATGGCCCAGTTTCTTTGGCGGGTATCACTGGCGGTGAAAACACCGGCTGTGACGAGAACACCACCAATGTTTTGGTTGAAGCCGCTTTGTGGGATGCTTCAAACGTTGCGCGTTCTGGCCGTAAGCTGGATTTGCACACAGATGCGCGATTCCGCTTTGAGCGTGGTACAGATACGGGTGCCGTTGTCGAAGGCATGGAAATAGCCACTCAGTACATTCTTGATTTCTGCGGCGGTGAAGCTGGCGAAATTAAAGTCAGTGGCGCAGTGCCGGATGCTGTTCAAACACAAAGCTTCCGCCCTGAACGTATTGAAGAGCTGGCGGGCATTTCGGTTGAAACGCCAAAA
>JBMYWL010000252.1:0-2559 GCA_049607365.1 Alphaproteobacteria bacterium
TATATCATGGACCCCGTGTCGCGCACGGGGATCGTGGGGTTTGTAACCCTAACAAATCACTCGAACCCGTCGTCCTGAGTGAATCTTGAGGGCGCAAGCCCCGAGAGATTTGTATCGAAGGGCAAAGGGAAACGTCTCGCTCGTGCATTGATACGATCGTTCAACTTGCTGTTGAACGATCACTCAGCATGACGCTTGTTCGCATGAGAGGCGGCTAGTCAGCACTACCCCTTAAAGAATGGTGCGTTGACCATTTGGCAGTTCGTTTGCTTAACCAAATGCCCAGCTTCGCCAGAAATTTTCTTGTAAGCTTGCCACTCAAAATCAGCTTCCATGGCGGCGCGCTTTTGTTCACGGTCAGCAGCGCTTTCATACACCCAAATGTGCGTGTAAGAATTCACAAGGCCCGTTTCGGTCACACCGTAGAACAAGGGCTTGCCCAGATGTTTCTGTTGTACTTGCCAGCCGTATTGTTCGTAGACTTCAAGTTGCTTGGCCAAACGGCCGGGGATGCATTCGTAAGTTCTAACGTCGTAAAGCATGTGTTTGTTCCTTTCTAAGCTGTGAATCTGACGGCGATTTCGCCCAGATCACCAAATTTTGCGGTAAAACTGTCGCCACGTGTCGCAGGTGTTGGTGGCACCATGGTGCCCGTGGTGATAATCTCACCCGCTTTTAGGCCTACACCTTGGTTAGCCAACCACATCAACATGCCGAATGGGCCAGTCTCAACCACGGCACCGCTGCCCTTGGCCACTTCTTTACCGCCTTTGTGCAGTTCGATTTCCACAGCTTCAAGGTCCATGTCGATCCAGTCTGCGCTTGAAGCACCCTCAATCCATGCACCATTGGCACCGTTGTCGCCTATATAGTTAAGCGCACCCGCACCCGGGAAAGCATCAAAACGTGTGGAGACAACCTCAATCGACAGAATGACGCGGGATGTTGCCTTTTTCACATCGTCAATTGTGAAGGGTTTTTTACCAAGTATCAGGTTCTTTTTAAGCTCCATGGCAAATTCAACCTCAACAACCGCATGGTTTAGGCTTGAATAAGAGATGTCGATTGGACCGCGTAGACGTCCTTTTTGTAGCAAACGTCCATAAAAAGGGCGGTCGGTCTTCAAAGCACCCTGTGCGCCAGCGTTTGTTGCGCCAATTTTCCAACCATAAGGCTTGCCAAGTTCAGGCTCCATGGCGGTCATGGTCGCAAGTTGAAGCTTGTAGGCGTCTGCCAAATCAGCTGGACCATAGTTCGTGTCCCAAACCGGCAGTTTTGTGCCAGCTTTGTTTGCGGCTGCCAGCTCTTTGGCCAAATCCATAATCTCATCGTTGGTGCGTACAACCATTTGTTCTGACTTTCTGTGTGTAGGTTGGTTCATTCAGGCAGTTATATACTGATCAAATCCATTGGTCATGCCGTTTTCGGCTTTTCAGGGCTTATGGGTATAGGGCTTAGATCATCATAAATCCTGCGGTCGCATAGGGGCAAAAACCAGATATGGTGTCGGTTTTTTCGACAGACACAAGAGTGTTAACCTTCCAGTCAAGCTAATTTGATTCAATTTTAACTAAGTTCGGAGTCGGACGGCCTTTGGCATGATTTACCCGTAGATGAGGCAAAGAAAATTATATCAAAAAATTAGCAATTTGGTCTTAACCGTTGATTTTATTGAATTTTCAGTCGATTCGAAATTTGGTATTTTCCTATGGTAATTTTGCTCAACTTCCACAATCCTTAGTAATGCGCCCTACTAGATTGGGCATTCACCGCAAAATGTGCGGGCAAAACTATTGCATCAACACAAGGCGAAACTCTTGCCAAACCCGAGTCGGTCGAGTTACCTTGGATTTGTATTTTGAAGAAGGGCTGATTTTAACGGCCCAAATAAAACATTTTTAAAAAATTATTTTTATAGATTTGGAAGAGGGTTTTATGAAAACCACATTTTTCGCAAGCTGCGCGCTTGCTGCTATCGCACTTTGTTCAAACGCATACGCAACAGAAGTTTATGTTGGCGGCATGGTCGAGTTTATTGCTCAGAATGGTAAAGCGATTGATGACGTGAATGAGAATAATAAGTATCCTGGAGCTCCTGCACCTTTTGCAGGTCATGTCATCGGAAACTACAGTGAAGACGCAGTCGTTAAGACGAACACTACATTCACGACCAACGCTGATGTCACCTTCAAAACAAACGTGAAAACACACGTTCTTGAGTACGGCGCATATGTAAATCTGGACTTAGACAACGTTTCAAACGCCGGAGCAAATGGGTATGTTTCAGATATCGACGCGCACATTCGTGTTCGTTTCGCACACGGTACATTCAAGTTCGGTACAGACATTGACGGCCTTCAGGGCGCTGAAGACCTTGATTGGGTAACTGTAGGTCCTGAAGACTTCACAAACAGTATAACTGCTGGAATGACTAACTTTTCGGATGCCGGCGACCAACTCAATGATCATTTGTTCACCCAAGGTGTAAAAAAATCAAGCCTTAAGTCTTCCGCTGATGGTTCTTTAGCGACTGCCCTTGATGAATCGTCTATCAACTTC
>JBMYWL010000253.1:0-2544 GCA_049607365.1 Alphaproteobacteria bacterium
TCCATGTTTACGACCATGATGATACCCAAATGGATTGGGTCGATACCAAGCTCTATGGCGATTGGGAACACCAACGGTGCCACTATGACCAAAAGCCCAGATGGCTCCATGAACTGCCCACCGATCAGCAGGATCAGATTCACCACGATCAAGAACATGATTGGCCCAAGCCCAGCCGCCAACATAGCGTTTGCAACTTGTTGTGGGATTTGTTCTTCGGTAAGCACGTGTTTAAGAATCAACGCATTAGCGATGATGAACAAAAGTGTGATGGTCAATTTGCCAGCGTCAAACAAGGTTTGTCGCGTGTCTTTATGAAAAAACGCCGTCACGATCGCCTGCGGATGTTGGAAAATCGTTTTGTTAGGCTTTCCTTCTTCGGTTTTTAACGGCCCCATATCACGATAAATAAAAGTCGCGACAAAGAAGGCGTAGACGGCAGCTACTGCAGCCGCTTCAGTGGGGGTAAATATGGCAGTCGTGAAGCCAGGAATGCCATAAATACCGACCATGATAATAGCGATCAATAGCATGCCCCAACTTGCTGCACGCAGAGATAAGAAGACCTCACCCCAGCCCGCCCAATTACCTTTGGGCATCTTTTTGATGACTGCCATAATGTAAATTGTAATCATCAACATAAGACCAGCCATAATGCCGGGTATGACGCCTGCCAAGAACATGCGACCAACCGAGACTTCTACAGAAGCAGCGTAAACGACCATGACAATCGACGGAGGTATCAAGATGCCAAGCGTACCTGCGTTACAAATAACCCCGGCAGCAAACTCTTTCGTATACCCAGCTTGCCGCATGGCCGCGATAACAATTGTACCAATAGCAACAACAGTTGCAGGAGATGAGCCAGACAGGGCTGCGAACATCATGCAAGCGAAAACACCCGCAATCGCTAAACCGCCACGCAGGTGACCGACGCATGCAATGGAAAATCGTATAATGCGTTGGGCAACACCCCCTGTTGCCATAAAGCTGGAAGCAAGGATGAAAAACGGGATAGCCAGCAAGGTGAAGTGTCCCTCAAATGCCGAAAAAAGTGTCTGTGCTACCGAAGCCAAAGAGCTGTCTGAGAACATCAACAGGAAAAGGATTGAGCTTAAGCCAAGCGCAACAGAAATAGGAACACCAATCAGCAAAAGGGTGATGATCAAAACGAAAAGGAATGCAACTGTCATAACTTAAGCCTCTATCTTTTTCGCGGCTTCTTCGACCGCTTCTTCAGCTTCGTGGCTGACAATTAGGTTGTTGATTTCACCCTTCCAAAGGGCCCAGGTTGCTTGGATAAACCGAAACAACAATAAGGCCATCGATAGGGGCATCACGGCATATGGAATCAGACGGGGGATTTTCTCGTAAGCATCCCCCTCATTGAAAATGCCTTCCATAAAGCGGAGGAAATCAGGCATAGGGATATCGTTGACTTCAAACCAACCCCTACCACGAAATTTGTCCTCAAAGCCTAAAGGGAACCAGCGTCCATCTGTTCCTGGTAGGTTGGCAAAATTCGCCCAGTAATCCCAGCCACCCTTAAGCATTAAAAATGCGAAGGTAAGGCAGCAAGCAGCAGAGAGAAGACCAAGGACACGTTGTTTCGGACGACTGACCGTGTTCAGGACCACATCAACACCTAGATGAGCCCCAATTTTAACGCAGTAAGACACGCCAATCAGCACGAGCCAGGCAAACAGAAACACGGTCATTTCCAATGCCCACAGAATGTTTTTGTTAAAGTCGTAGCGCGCGATGACGTTGGCGAAGGTAATTAAAACCATCAGGCCCAAAATCGCTGCGATAAGGTTTTCCTCAAACTTGTCAGTCAAGTGTTTGGTTGTGCTGCGCATTCCACATCTCCCCGCTGTTTAAAGCCTGCAACAAATAGAGTGGCTTAGTTTCATATTGATGAAACCAAGCCACTTTCAGTGTTGGTTAGTGGTTTGCGTTGATAGCTTGTGCGGCTGCGATATTTTCCGCACCCACGTCACCTTCAAACTGTGCCCAAACTGGCTTCATTGCGGCAACCCACGCTTGGCGTTCTTCAGGTGAAAGCGATCGCACCTCGCCACCCAAGTCGATAATCGCTTGCTTGTTGGCCTGGTTAACTGCAAAGGACTCAGCATTTCGAATGTCAGTAACCTCACCCAGAATGGTCAAGAATTGATCCCGAACGTCGGCATCCAAACTGTCAAGCCAGTCAACACTGGTTACAAGCAGATAGTCGATGATGCCGTGGTTGGTTTCTGTGATTCCGTCCTGAACTTCGAAAAACTTTTTGCCATAAATATTGGACCAAGTGTTTTCCTGGCCATCAACAACCTTTTGCTGCAAAGCACCGTACACTTCAGAAAACGCCATTTTCTGTGGTGAACCGCCGATAGCTTCCATCTGTGCCACAAGCACATCGGATGACATAACGCGGAATTTCAAGCCATCAGCATCTGCTGGTGACGTCAGCGGAACATTGGCTGACATTTGTTTCATGCCATTGTGCCAGAACGACAAGCCCTGCAAGCCACGCTTTTGCATGGA
>JBMYWL010000254.1:0-2518 GCA_049607365.1 Alphaproteobacteria bacterium
AGAAATCACCTTTCACTTGAAAGATTTGGTGAAAAACGTCGAAAAGCTGGGCTTTATTCTGGGTCTACAGAAGCGGAGTTTTAAAGACCAAGACCCAGTAAACATCAAAGCGTCTGAGCTGGTCGGCAAGCTACACGATGCATTGGAACAGTCTGGATATACAGGCCACGACCTTGAAAAGTTCTTAGTTCGTATTGTCTTTTGCTTGTTTGCCGACAATACGGGTATTTTTGAACCGCGTGATATATTTTTGGATCTTCTTGAACGACGTACCCGTGATGACGGTTCTGACTTGGGTGGATGGCTTGCTCAGCTTTTCCAGATTCTCAACACCCCTGAGGGAAAGCGCGCAAAGAATCTAGATGAAGACTTGGCGAAATTTCCATATGTGAATGGTGCTTTGTTTGAAGATGGTCTGCTTATTCCGTCTTTTGATTCAGCCATGCGCATGCATTTGATTGAAGCTTGCCGCTTTGATTGGTCTGGCATATCGCCAGCCATATTCGGCTCCCTGTTTCAGTCAGTTATGAACAGCGGTGAACGCCGAGCAGCGGGTGCCCACTACACCACAGAAAAGAATATTTTGAAGGTCATTAAGCCCCTGTTTCTTGATGAGTTACAGGATGAGTTTACACGCCTAAAAAACCGCAAAGATAACCGCCGCCGTGTTGAGTTACAAAAATTCCAAACACGTCTTGCTAACCTAAACTTTTTTGACCCTGCCTGTGGTTGCGGTAACTTTCTTATTATTGCTTACCGCGAATTGCGCACGCTTGAAACCGACCTTATCCGTGAACTAATCGAGTATGAGCGTGACGAAAATGGTGTGTTCGCTAGCCGCCTTGATGCGGATCAACTGTCCATCGTTAACGTAGACCAATTCTACGGCATTGAAATTGGGGAGTTTCCCGCCCGCATTGCTGAAACGGCCATGTGGATGATGGACCACATAATGAACAGTCGTTTGAGCTTAGAGTTTGGTCAAACTTATGTTCGCATACCCCTGCGTAAGTCACCGCACATTCTACACGGAGATGCCTTGGAAACTGATTGGGAAGACTTGCTACCCGCCGCCGCTTGCGCCTATGTCTTTGGTAACCCACCATTTATTGGCCAAAGCTACCAGTCAAAAGCACAGCGAGCCCAAATGGCGCAAATAATCAATGCGCCATCCAAAAAAGCAGGTTCTTTAGATTACGTCGGTGCCTGGCTTATAAAGGCTGGTCGTTATGCATTGGGACACACTATTCCACTTGGCTTTGTGTCGACAAATTCCATAACACAGGGCGAACAAGTCGCACAGCTTTGGCCGATACTGTTTGACCAATGCAAACTGGAAATTTCGTTTGCCCACCGCACATTCGCGTGGGGGTCTGATGCCCGTGGTAAAGCCCATGTCCATGTTGTCATCCTTGGGCTTTGCCAGTCCAGTTTTGCGCCTAAAATCAGACGCCTATTTTCATATGCAGACATTAAAGGTGACCCGCAAGAAAGCCAACACACAGCCCTTTCGCCTTATTTGATTGACGCTTCAAACCTTAGCAACCCCCATGTGGTGGTACAGGACACGTCCAAACCTTTAAGCCCACGCGCGCGCATGATGAATGGCCCCAAATCTACCGATGGCGGTCATTACATTTTCAGGGGAGGCGAGCACGCTGCTTTTATAGACTTAGAACCGAAAAGTGCAGATTTCATGCGCCCCTACATTGGTGCACAAGAGTATTTACAAGGGAAAGACCGCTGGATTTTACATCTTGAAAATGCAACACCCACAGACCTAAAAGCCATGCCGCATGTTTTGGAGCGTATTCGTCTGGTAAAGGAAATGCGGTTGGCAAGCCAAAAACCCGCAACCAATCGACTGGCACAAACACCGACTTTGTTGGAGGGGCGGTTTGTACCAGACCAACCATTTTTGGCTATCCCTCAAGTAAGTTCTGAGCGAAGAGACTACGTTCCTTTTGGTTGGTTAGAACCACCTACAATTCCGAGCGATAAGCTGAGGTTTATTGAAAATATTGAGCTGATTCACTTCGCCGTTCTAACTTCATCCATGCACATGGCGTGGATGCGTTGTGTCACAGGACGCATGAAAAGCGATTACATGTATTCTGTTGGGGTGGTTTACAACACCTTTCCAATGCCAACGCTTAGTGATGCACAAGAAAAGAAATTGGAGCCTTTGGCCCAAGCCATATTGGATGCACGGGCGGTTCACACAGGGGCAACTTTGGCTGATTTGTACGACCCAGACCTTATGCCGCCCAACCTTCGCAAAGCCCACAATACCTTGGATAAGGCCGTTGATAAACTGTACCGCAAAAGCGGGTTTTCATCTGACAGTGAGCGCGTAGAACATTTGTTGGGTTTATATGAAAAACTAGTTGTACCCTTAACCGCGCCTGCCAAAAAACCAAAGAAGAAGTCTAAGAAGATCCTGAAATAAATTCAGGATGACTGCGCCCCACCGTCGTCCCGGGCTTGTTCCGGGACCCATGTATCGGAAAGTACGGGG
>JBMYWL010000255.1:0-2504 GCA_049607365.1 Alphaproteobacteria bacterium
TTTTGAGCTTCATGACCGTGCTCAGAACCAGCATAAACTTTCAGGTTCTTCATCTGTACGCGACCCAAAGGACCACGTGGGATCATACGCTCTACAGCTTTTGTCACAACGCGTGTTGGGTACTCACCGCCCAACAAACCACCAGCAGTACGCTGCTTGATGCCGCCTGGGTGACCAGTGTGCCAATAGTAAATCTTGTCGGTAAGTTTCTTACCTGTAAGCTTTACTTTGTCAGCGTTAATGATGATTACGTTATCGCCGCAGTCCATGTGCGGTGTGTAAGTAGCTTTTTTCTTGCCACGCAAGATGTTCGCCACGTCTGATGCCAAGCGGCCCAAAACCACACCTTCGGCATCAACGATAATCCACTTTTTAGTGATATCGACAGGACGCGCTGTGTAGGTTTTGTTCGGATGTCGTAACATTCCAAACTCCAAATTCATGTGTATGTGTTTAAGTCGCCTGTGTATAAGCTTGGTGTTTGTTCGGGTCAAGCAAAGAAAAACGCAATAAACACAAGCACTTAGCGCAACGGTATTATAATACCGTTAATTGCAAGATTCCTAAAATCCACGGTTGGTTTTCAAGAATTCCAGCTCTTCCGCCGTTGATTCGCGCCCCAAAACAGCATTTCTGTGGGGGGATCGACCAAATCGGTCAATAATTTCTTTGTGTTTGACCTCATAGTCAAAGTTGTTCCCCATGCCTTCGAACAGCCTCAACGCTGTTTCGTGCACGACTTTAGACTCAGAATGCATAAACGGCATATAAACAAAACTACGCATGTGCTCAGACAGTTTCATGTCATCGCCACACCGTATCGCTTCTTGAGCCAAGGCAAGTGCCAGATAATCACCCGCAAAGGCTTGCGGATCATTCCGAAAAATATTGCGTGCAAACTGGTCCAGCACAAGAATTTCAGCCAATCGACCTTCAGCGCTATCTCGCCAATGGGCTGTTTCGTCTTTCAGAACCTGCCAATATGTTTCGCCGAACCGGAAGGTAATTGCGGCATCAAGCTCAGGATCTTTAACAAAATGCTGTTTGGGTGCAAGTTCCTCGAACCAAAATTTTATGATGTCTTGATGCATGCTGAGCTCCACTTCATTTTTTATTTGAATTTATCAATAAACAGTGGCTTTGTCATTTTGATAGTACACTCACGATTGAGACTCATATGACCGCTTCGAACAACTTACCACATTTCCCCATGTACATTGATGGCGCCTTTTGTGAAGGCAGCAGCGGTCAAACAATGGAAACTGTAAACCCGGCCAACGGTCAGCCTTGGGCCACATTTGCATGTGCGGACAAATCAGATTGTGATCGCGCGATAAAGGCGGCGCGCCGTGCGTTGAACTCCAGCGATTGGGCGGACATGTTGCCCACCAACCGTGGTAAGCTGTTGTTCAAGCTGGCTGACTTGGTTGCAGCAAACTCTGCAAAGCTGGGCGATTTAGAAACGCAAGACTGTGGCAAGCTAGCCGCTGAAACGCGCATGCAATCAGGCTACGTCGCTGATTATTATCGCTATTACGCGGGCATGGCCGACAAGGTTCAGGGCGCTACATTGCCAATCGATAAGCCCGACATGCTTGTCTACACACGCCCCGCGCCAATCGGTGTTGTTGTTGCGGTGGTGCCGTGGAATGCGCAAATGTTCCTGACTGCAACAAAAATCGGTCCCGCAATTGCGGCTGGTTGTACAATCGTGCTGAAAGCGAGCGAGATGGCGCCCTGCTCCATGTTTGAATTCGCCAAGCTGGTTCATGAAGCTGGTTTTCCGCCCGGTGTGATTTCAATCGTGTCTGGTGATGCTGAAAACTGTGCAGTCCCGCTTACAAGCCATCCGGATGTTGATCGTTTGGCTTTTACAGGCAGTCCGGAGGTCGCGCGCCACGTGGTTCGCAACACAGCTGAAAGTTTCGCGGTTACATCGCTGGAGCTTGGTGGTAAATCGCCAATCGTTGTATTTGAAGACGCGGATGTTGAAAGTGCTGCCAACGCATTGATCGCCGGAAATTATGGTGCGTCCGGCCAATCTTGCGTGGCGGGGACGCGTGGTATTGTGCACAAGAACCTGAAAGCCAAGCTGATCGAACGTGTTTGTGAAATAGCCGCGACGATCAAAATTGGTGACCCGCTACTGGCTGAAACACAGATGGGGCCGCTTTGCACCAATACTCAGATCGAGCGTATTAAAGAGACATTAGCGAAGGCAAAAGCTCAAGGCGCAACGATTTGCTGCGGCGGTGGAACGCCATATCTAGAGGGTGAATTTGCCAATGGAACATTCTTTGAACCAACGCTTGTCGACTGCCCGAACGCAGACATTGAAACCTTAAAAGTTGAGATGTTTGGCCCAGTCATGTCCTTGATTAGCTTTGAAACCGAAGCGGACGATTCATTATGGCAATATATTTTTGAAGGCGCGCAACCGGAGGTGGTAGAATGAATCTTGACGGTGTACGAATAAAACCGAGGAATTCATTGGTGCTAGTACG
>JBMYWL010000256.1:0-2489 GCA_049607365.1 Alphaproteobacteria bacterium
TGCGCGAAATCGGTCTGAATCCGGATGATCCACGCTTGCGCCTGACTCTGGAACTGGTGCAGGAGATCATCGGATTCCCGCGTCATTTGTCTCAACACGTGGGTGGGTTCATCATGACCCGTGGCAGACTGGACGAACTTTGCCCCATTGAAAATGCGGCCATGGAAGACCGCACAGTCATAGAATGGGACAAGGATGACATAGACGCACTCGGCATTTTGAAAGTTGATGTTTTGTCGCTTGGCATGTTGACGTGTCTGCGTAAGGGTTTTGACCTTTTACGCCAGCACGAGCACAAGAATTTGACACTGGCAACTGTACCGCAAGAGGACAAAGCGACATATGAAATGCTGTGCCAAGCAGACTCGTTGGGGGTGTTTCAAATTGAAAGCCGTGCCCAGATGAGCTTCCTGCCGCGCATGCAACCGCGTAAGTATTATGACTTGGTGATAGAGGTTGCAATCGTCCGGCCCGGTCCCATTCAGGGGGGGATGGTCCACCCATACATTCGCCGACGTAACGGAGAAGAAGAGGTCGACTACCCCTCTGACGAATTAAAAGAAGTGCTGGAAAAAACACTGGGCGTACCCTTGTTTCAGGAACAGGCCATGCAAATCGCCATCGTTGCTGCTGGCTTCACACCAACTGAGGCTGATCAATTACGTCGTGCCATGGCGACTTTCCGTAAAAGTGGTACCATACATGGCTTCGCCGAACGCTTCGTCAACGGCATGGTTGACCGTGGGTATGACCAAAATTTTGCCGAGCGTTGCTTCGCCCAGATTGAAGGCTTTGGCGAATACGGCTTCCCTGAAAGCCACGCTGCCAGCTTTGCCTATCTGGCTTATGTCTCGGCTTGGATGAAATGCCACCACCCTGCGGTTTTTGCCTGCGCGCTGTTAAACTCGCAGCCCATGGGTTTTTACGCACCCGCCCAAATCGTCAGGGACTTGCGCGAACATAAGGTAGAGGTGCGACCTGTGTGCGTGAACAATTCTGATTGGGATTCCAGTCTGGAACCTGACCACATGGGAAACTGGGCCTTACGACTGGGACTGCGTCAAATTAAAGGGGTGTCAAAAGATGATGCTAGCTGGATTACCGCGGCACGTGGCAATGGTTACCTTGAACCACAAGACCTTTGGCGACGTGCTGGTTTGAAGCAATCTATATTGGTGCGTCTGGCAGAGGCTGACGCTTTCAACGGCCTTCAACTGGAAAGACGGCAAGCTTTGTGGAAGGTGGCAGCCCTTAAACCTGCCAAGCCCATGCCTTTGTTTGAAAATGACCTTGATAGTTTGGAATTCGCCGAACCAGAAGTCACATTCCCCGCCATGCGAGAAGGCGAACACGTTATTCAAGATTATCTAAATATGCGCCTGACCTTACGCAGTCACCCCGTTGCCCTTTTGCGCCCGTCTCTTGACGCAGAAGCCCTAGCTAACCAACCTTCACGATGCCTGTTCCAAACCAGCAAGGACCTGTTAACCTGTCGTCATGAAAGCTGGGTGACGGTTTACGGTTTGGTGATTGCGCGACAACGCCCAGGGACTGCCAAAGGCGTGGTGTTTATGACACTAGAAGATGAAACCGGTACAAGCAATGTCGTGGTGTGGGAAAAAACTTATGAAGCCAACCGCACAACGGTCATAAACTGCCGCTTGGCGCGAGTTTACGGAAAATTGGAGCGCAAAGGCATCGTCACCCATCTGATTGCCCACCAAATCGACGATATAAGCCACAAATTGGTGGAGTTAGCGGCTTATGACTTGGAAGGTGGAAAGTCTGAAACACCCCAACAACCAAAAGCGACAGGCGTCAATGATGGATATGTCGCACGGGCCCGGCACCCGCGTGAACAAGCAAAAGTGCTGTTCGAAAGTCGTGACTTTCATTAAAGACTAAGCCTTCCTGTTCTGGATTCAGTCCAGAACCCAGATTTTCGCTTCTGAAACGCTTACCTAGTTGGCAGTTCAAACACCGGGAACTGGAATGAATCCAGCGAAGGCTAAACAGCCGTATCGAAATAAGGGCGAACGTTCAACCCACCTAACTCAACCAGCAAGTACGCCCCAAGTGTTAGCACGAAGGCAATGCCTGTCGTAATCAGCATTTTCTTTTTTAGTTGCGGCTTTAAGGGTGCGCCAACTTCGTTCACTTGGGAGTTCAGCCCAATTGGCAAGACCATAAAGATTACAATCCACCAGATGATGGTAAAAACGATAATCAGACTTAAAAAGTTCATGCAACTTGCTCCAGCTCAATCAAGGTACCGTTAAAATCTGACGGATGAAGAAACAAAACAGGGTTTCCGTGCGCGCCAATTTTGGGTTCACCGTCACCCAAGACACGGGCACCGGTCGCAACCAACTTGTCACGGCTGGCTTCAATGTCAGCCACCTCGTAACACATGTGGTGGATGCCGCCTTTTGGGCTTTTCTCCAAAAACTTGGCGATTGGGGATGCATCACCCAACGGGTGTAAAAGCT
>JBMYWL010000257.1:0-2472 GCA_049607365.1 Alphaproteobacteria bacterium
GAACGCTTGCTTGAGCACCATTATGACAAATCTTACTTGAATTCGCGTGGAAACCTTTACGGTTCACCAGAAACGAAGTTCGATTTATCAGCAGTGCAGTCTGAGCCTATTGAGGTCCTAATCGCTAAATTGTTAAAGTCATAATGCGTTTATAATGCCGCTGAAGTCCTTGTCGCCATAACCATCTGCGACAAAGGTTTCGTAAATATTCGCAGCAGCTTTACCAAGAATTGTTTTCTGTTCAACAGATTCAGCGGCTTCCATTGCCAAACGTATGTCTTTCAACATCATGTGGGCACTAAAACCTGGCACATAGTCTTTGTTGGCGGGGCTGGTTGGAACAGGTCCTGGGACAGGGCAATATGTGCTTAAAGACCAACAGTTGGCTGACGCAGTCGATGAAATATCGAAAAGCTTTTGACGATCCAACCCAAGTTTATCTGCAAGTTTAAAGCCTTCGCACACGGAAATCATTTGAATGGCCAACATCATGTTATTGCATATTTTTGCTGCTTGACCGTTACCAGCACCACCAGCGTGAACGATTGTTTTACCCATAATCTCTAAATAAGGGGTGGCACGACTCATCGCTTCGTCACCTCCACCACACATGAAAGTTAGTGTTCCAGCCGCTGCACCGACATTTCCGCCAGAAACGGGGGCATCAACCATTTGTATGCCTTGCTCAGCCAGCTTACTGTTTACATGCCGAGCACTTGCGACATCAATCGTTGAACAATCGATCACCAAGCAGGAAGGTTCCAACAAACCGTTCAAACTTTCCAAATAAACGGATTTTACATGAGCACCAGCAGGCAACATAGATACAACAACATCTTTGTTTGCAGCGGCTTCTTCAACTGAAGAGGAAACAACTGCACCTTCGGAGGAAAGCTTGTTCATAGCTTCTGTAGACAAATCAAAAACGGTGACCGTGTGACCAGCATGGATCAAATTCAACGCCATGGGTCCACCCATATTGCCGATACCGATAAATCCTATTGAAGCCATGTGTTCTGTTCCTTGTTTTGGGAATTTTGATGTATGAAACCATCAAATGCTGACACTTACAAGCTTAGGGTTCGTGTCAAAGTCCTTTCTTTGACAAACCACTACTTGCACCGACTATTTCTATATGGTTTTTTGACACCAACTTGGAATTAGATTGGGTTGAGGCAAATGGCGAATTATTCTGCGCTGCGTTTGGTTAAAGAAGCGATGTTCGGCAACAAAGGTTGGGAACGTGCATGGCGAGACCCTGAACCCAAACCTTCTTATGACGTAGTCATTGTTGGCGGTGGCGGGCATGGATTAGCTACAGCTTATTATCTTGCTAAGGAACATGGCATAACCAACGTTGCTGTCATTGAAAAAGGCTACCTTGGTGGTGGAAACGTTGGCCGCAACACAACAATTGTTCGTTCTAACTACGAATTGCCCGGCAATGCTGAATTTTACGAAAAATCTATGCAGCTTTGGGAAAGTTTGTCCAAGGATTTAAACTACAACGTTATGTTTTCATCTCGGGGTGTTCTTAATTTGGGGCACTCTTTAGGTCAGATGGATGCAATGGCGCGTCGTGGAAATTCAATGAGATTGCACGGCATTGACGCTGAGTTGTTCAGTCGTGAAGATGTCCAGAACTTTATTCCACATTTGGATTTTTCTGAAAATGCACGTTTTCCAATATATGGCGGATTGTTTCAGCGACGTGCAGGCAACGCACGACATGACGCAGTTGCCTGGGGATTGGCACGCGGTGCAGATAGACGTGGTGTTGATTTAATTCAGAACTGTGAGGTGACGGGTTACATATGGGACAAGGGTAAGGTTGTTGGTGTGGAAACAACACGAGGGCCAATTAGGGCTGGTAAAGTTGGTTTGTGTGCTGCGGGTAACACCACAACTTTGACAGACATGGCTGGCTTAAAAATGCCGATTGAATCTCATGTGTTACAAGCTTTCGTCTCAGAAAGTATAAAGCCATTTTTGGATACTGTTGTTACATTTGGAGCAACCCACTTTTATATAAGTCAATCCGACAAGGGCTCTATGGTCTTTGGTGGTGATTTAGATGGATATAATTCATACGCACAGCGTGGCAACCTGCCTTTACTTGAACATGTCGCAGCGGCAGGTCTTTCAATGATGCCGAGCTTGTCTCGATTGAAATTGCTGCGTTCTTGGGGCGGGATTATGGACATGTCAATGGATGGAACACCTATTATCGACAAGTCTCCGATTGATGGGCTGTATCTGAATTGCGGATGGTGTTACGGCGGTTTTAAAGCGACGCCTGCTTCTGGCTGGTGTTTTGCCCATACAATTGCCAAAGATGAACCAAGCCCGTTTAACACCAAGCTAAGGCTCAATCGAAATTTTGAGGGCAGATCAATTGATGAACTGGGCGCAGGCCCAACACCAGGTTGGCATTAAGGGAGCATCGACAAATGATAAAAATAGATTGCCCGC
>JBMYWL010000258.1:0-2469 GCA_049607365.1 Alphaproteobacteria bacterium
AGAAATTACGTACCCGTTTGCAGTTTTCTTGGCGGTCGTTTTCATCCCAGACGGGTCGCTTCCGGCATCGGGCTCAGTTAAGCCAAAACAACCAATCCACTCGCCAGTAGCGAGCTTGGGAAGGTATTTTTTGCGTTGTTCTTCTGATCCGTAAGCATAAATAGGATACATTACGAGTGAACTTTGAACCGACATCATAGAACGATAACCGCTATCAACGCGTTCTATTTCTCGCGCAACGAGGCCATAAGACACATAGGATGCACCAATGCCTCCGTACTCTTCAGGAACGGTGACGCCCAGTAATCCCATTTCACCCATTTCACGAAAAATCTCAAGATCTGTTTGCTCGTCGCGAAAGGCATCTATCGCACGTGGTTGCAATTTATCTTGAGCATATGCCTTTGCTGAATTGCGCAACATACGCTCCTCTTCGGAAAGCTGCTCTTCGAGCAAGAAGGGATCTTCGTAATTAAAACGGTTCAAGCTAGGGGCGTCTTTTGCTTTGAGAGTCATTTTTCATTCCTTAAAATTATGTCTTTCATAGCAAGGAGGCCGTAACGATGATATGGATTGAATCTACACAGTTGATGAGTTCTATGAATGATATGGCTTACCGATCCAACTATACCCCTAGTGTACAAGAGCTGCGAGCATTGGTGACGTGTGGTGATCTTGGCTCGGTGTCTCGTGCAGCAGATACGCTAAATTTGACTCAAAGTGCAGTGAGTCGTTCCATCCGAACTTTAGAAGAGCGATTAGGCGTGCAATTGTTCCACAGGGTGCGTAAGCGACTGCAGTTGTCAGATGCAGGACGTGCTATGGTTCACGACGCTCGTGATATTTTACAGGCGCTTGACCGCTCAGCTAAAATGGCAATGGCGTTTGGAAAAGGAGGAGATGTGCTTAGGTTAGCAGTCCTTCCAACCTTTGCTGCGACTTGGCTAATCCCGCGACTGCCCGAATTTATTGCGTCGCACCCTAATGTTTCAATTGATCTGACTTCCGCTCTTCATCCTGTGGATTTCGATGAAAGCTCGTTTGACGCAGCAATTCAGAGGTCAACCATGGCAAGGAACGGTACTAAAGTTGTAGAATTGCTAAATGAAACACTTATTGTGGTGGCGGCGCCCAGTCTTGTCCCTGGAGAGCGTACTTTATCTTGTACTGATTTGAGATCGTTTCCACTCATCCAATTAGCAACACGTCCAGAACTTTGGGATGATTGGCTTGCGCAAGAAACAGCCGAGTCTTTTGAGCGTTTACAAGGGCCTAGGGTACAACATTTCGATATGGTTATCTCAGCGGCGCAGGCTGGCCTAGGAGTTGCCCTGTTGCCTGATATATTTGCAGAACAAGCGATTAAGACAGGGATGTTGCGAAAAGTCCATTTGCGTGGCTTAAGTGGCCCAGCACCTTACGCATTAATCCGACCAAAAGTTTACGAAGATAGTATTACAATGGATGCATTCGAGCTGTGGTTGAAGTCGGCGGCTTAGATTGCGGTCATGTCAGCGCAATTTTGCTTTTCAGTAGAAATTCGTTAACGTCAGGAAAAGAGCAAAATAGATCCGTTCAAATATTTCAAAATCAGTCCAGAAATCATCCAGCTAGCGGTCATGTATTATGTGCGTTTTCCGTTAAGTTTGCGTCAAGTTGAAGACATCTTGCACGAACGCGGGATTGCCATTTGTCATGAAACTGTCCGTCACTGGTGGAACAGATTTGGACCGACCCTCGGCAAGAGAATTCCAAACCGAAAAGGTAAGTTTCATTCAAATTGAAAATTGCATATTGACGGAGTGTTTGTGAAAATCAGAGGCAAGCAACATTACCTTTGGCGCGCCGAATACCACGAAGGTGAAGTACTTGAATCGTTTGTCACTAAGATAAAGAGACAAGCTTGCCGCCCCTAAGTTCTTGAAAAAAGCCATGAAACACTATGGAAAGCTAAAAACCTGTAGTTACTGATCGGCTTAGATTTAACCGCGCGGCAATGAAAATTATTGGAAATGAAGGAAAACAGCATACTGAGAGGTGGGCGAACAACCGATGTGAAAACTCGCATTTACCATTTAGGCGAAGAGAATATGCTATGTTACGATTTCGAAGTTTGGCGTGCCTGCAAAAATTTGTTTCTGTTCACGCTTCAATTCACAATCATTTCAACCAAGATCGCCAACTAAGTAAACGAGCCAACTTTAAGAAAAATCGAGATCAGGCTATCGTTGAATGGCGCTCATTGTTGGCCGTCTAATTCGAGCAATCACAGTTCAACAGAGACTAGTTAGAGTTTGTCTGACACCACCGCCACCGACCTTTCCAAGAATTTCAAAAATCTACATTTACCCCAAATTATTGCGTATTTTCAAAGGCTTAGCTCGTCTCTGTTTTGCTTAGTTACGTCTTGAGATGCCTATTTCCCCCATTTATATCAAAAGTCTCTGTTGGCCAATTAGTGAGGTGCGC
>JBMYWL010000259.1:0-2461 GCA_049607365.1 Alphaproteobacteria bacterium
TCAACCGTGCCTTGGAACTCTGGGCTCCGGAATAAATCTGGAGCTGGGTGGGCGAGGCGTCACTTAACCTTGGCTAATATCTGGTTCAGGTAGCCCCAAAAGAAGTCTTGATCAATATAGCCGGGAATGCGGCCAATTTCCTCGTTGTCAACCACCACCACAAAGGTAGGGGTTAAGTTAATCGCGTCGAATTGTTCCAACCCCGCTGGCATTGGGGTGTGAATGTCCATGCGTTGAAGCGGGGCTTTCTTGCCCTCGACAGTTGTGTCGAAGTAGGAACCGATATCTTCGTTCCATTTCTCGCAATAGAAACAACCATCCTGCTCAAACATTAACAGTTGAGCTTTTGCTGTTTGGCTCTGACCCTGAGCCGCGAGCGAAAACGTGCTCAAGATGAGAGCATAAAACAAGGTAAACTTGGAAACTGAAATAGATTTGATCATGTCGATGCTTCTACCAAATGCAGGGCGTATATGCAAAAGTATTGATAAACAAAAATTGAGGTGCTAAGACTTCACAATCGCGGGAGGATTTATATGCGAATGAAAACAAAATTATTGCGCTCGTATGCGGCAATCATCGTGACTGGCTTTGCTGCCAGCTTTTTCGCCGGTTCATCTATGGCTGAATCAGTGGCGCCTGAAGACGTGGTCTTCAACATGGATGACTACACAATTGAAGCATCGTTAACGGGTGTAGCAGGGGACGCCGAGAACGGGCGTAAGCTTGCATTCAGCCGTAAGAAGGGCAACTGCTTGGCGTGCCACGTTATGCCAATTCCAGAGCAGAGCTTTCACGGTGAAGTCGGACCGTCTCTATGGGGCATTGGTGAAACTTACAATGTTGAAGAGCTGCGGTTCCGTGTCGTGAATTATAAGCTTCTTAATGAAGAAGTCATTATGCCTGGTTTTTATCGTGACCCGGGCGAGTTGAAGCGACCGCTTAAGAAATTTGTCGGTAAAACCGTTTTACAGGCACAGGAAGTTGAAGACATTCTGGCTTATTTGATGACGTTGACTGAAGAGCAACCTGAATAGGTCGTTTTTTTGGGTTTTCGAATACAGAAGATTTTGAATTAGAAAGAGAGGAATTCCCTCATGAAAATGGATTTAGTCCAAACAAGCCGTAGATCATTCATGATCAAAGGATCAGCAGCTGTCGCTGCACTGGCGGTTTTGCCAAACATCATTTCAAGTGCTCACGCTTCCAATGGCTGGGAAGATGAGATGTCCAAAATGTTTGGTGGCACAGATGCGACGGAAAGCGGTGTCACGCTAACACTTCCTGAAATTGCAGAGAACGGCAACACGGTTCCATTCTCCGTTAGTGTTGACTCACCCATGACTGCTGATGATCATGTAAAGTCGGTAACCATTTATTCGACAGGCAACCCGCGCCCGGGTATTGCGACCTTCAACTTTAGCCCTGAAATGGGTGTTGCTGAAGCGTCCAGCCGCATGCGTCTTGGAAAAACACAAGACGTTGTTGCTGTTGCAAAGATGTCCAATGGAGATCTGCACATGGCGAAGACAACTGTAAAAGTCACAATCGGCGGCTGCGGCGGCTAAAAAGCAAACAAAAGGATAAAAATCATGGCAAAACCACGCGTGAAAGTCCCGAAAAGCGCTTCAGCTGGCGACGTAATCACCATCAAGACTTTGATGAAACACAAGATGGAAACCGGTCTGCGCAAGAACAAGAAGGGTGAGATTATCCCACAGGATATTATTCACACTTTTGAAGCCAAATTTAACGGCGCACCTGTGTTCTCGGTTAATCTGGATGCTGGAATTTCGGCAAATCCGTATTTTTCTTTTCCTTTTAAGGTCAAAGAAGCGGGAGAGTTCGAATTCACTTGGCAGGATGATTCCGGGGAAACCTTTTCATCGAACAAGAAGCTGAAGCTTGCGTAGCATCAGTTAAAGGGAGGATAAATTTATGAAGAAAAGTCTTAAAAGACTCATGGGTTTGGCCGCTATTGTTGGTGCCGCCGGACTTGCTGTTCCGACCACGACAAGCTTCGCCGACCACCAAGATAATGGTGATGGATGGGGCAAGTTTGAAGTTGAAGACCGTCGCTCTGGTTACACATACCGCAAAAGCGAGACACGTGCACTTCAAGATGACGAGTTCGAAAATCCTGGCATGATCGCGTATGACGATGGCGAGGAGCTTTGGAACGAAGTTGATGGTTCTGAAGGCAAATCTTGCGCTTCTTGTCACGGCGACGCATCTGACTCTATGGCTGGTGTTGGTAACACATATCCGAAGGTTTACGAGCCGATTGGCAAGCTGCACAACTTGGAGCAGCGCATTAACCTGTGCCGTACCGAAAACATGGGTGCGGACGCGTGGAAGTACGAAAGCCCAGCTTTGTTGGCTTCAACTGTTTACGTGAAGCGTCAGTCCTTGGACTTGCCAATGACACCTGTTGTTGATGGTGCAGCCGCTCCGTTCTTCG
>JBMYWL010000260.1:0-2435 GCA_049607365.1 Alphaproteobacteria bacterium
GCCAAGTTTAGATAGCAATTAAAACGTGCTTTAATCAGACTCGCATGCACTTTAAATTGCATTTATGTATAAAGCTGCGATTTTAAACTTCATAACGATCAACGGTCTCATTGGACGGTCTTGCCTAAAGCTGGTCGTCATTTCGCTTTTTGTTGCCATTGGTTCGTGCGGTTCTATTAACGACAACGTTACCTCTTCAATGTCTGGGGGCAGCGAGAGCCTACCCGCCAGCGTTTCGCTTCCTCCTGACGCCATTGCGAACCCGACTTCTAGCAACATACAAGACCCGGAGAACATCGCTGCCTATCAAGTCAAGGGAAACAACTTACAAGTTATTCGAGAAAAAACTGACCGGTGGAAAGATAAGGCCAATGCGATCCCGCCAACATATGCGACCGAGGCCCATCATTCTATGTTGTGGAGCCGTTTTGCAGAACTTATTCCTGCAAATGCGCGTCAGTCTTTGTCAGAATTTGAGGTTTTTACGGACGGACCAAAAGGACGTGACGCCTATGTCGGCATTAACGAAGTTGGCTTGGACAGTTTTAAGATGGGGATTGACGTTTATGCCTCCCTGCCCGTTCGTGACCCTTCCGGCACACAGTTTGCTCAAACGCTCATTCATGAGTACGCACATATATTAACCTTAAAACCGGGACAGATTGACTACGACAGAACACAAGAAATGTCCCGCGCCTTCAAATCGCGTAATCAAAGCGCAATCAAGAAAATGATAAAGCGTTGTGGCGACCGCGTTTATTTCATCCAAGGCTGCGCTAACCCCAGTTCATACCTTCACGCATTCACAAAAAAGTTTTGGGCTGCTGATCTTCAAAAATGGTATCAAAGCTTGGCGTTTGGCAGATTGCACTTAAGTGGTTTGTTTGAGAAAAACCCATCGGCCTTCGTTTCGCTTTATGCAGCAAGTAACCCCGGTGAAGACATAGCGGAGAGTTGGTTGGCCTTTGTGACTGGCCCAGAGATTGGGCAGGCCCAAACAGTTGCTCAGCAAAAGGTTGCTTTCTTTAATGCGTATCCTGAACTTGTGCGCCTAAGGCAACAGATTCGTGGAGTTTACAAACAAAAATACTAAACTTCACCCAGCACCTATAGATTGGCATATATGGTGCATAGACCATTATAAATTGTATTTCTATTTCTAAGTGGGTAGTTCCAATATGCAGGTTCCAACAAACAAAAACACAAAGCGTTACAAGTTTCTTGTTACGACTGCTTTGTATTTTGGCGTCACGCTAACAAGTCACGTACAAGCATGCCAAGGGGACAATCACACTTGGACAGAGCAAAGTTCAACTCAATATTTGTTCAAAGGTAAAGACACTTGTGGCGGCAAAAAAACACTTAAACTCGAGCACAATGGATATGAAATCCCCATTCAAGTCAGTGCCGATGGAACATACGAAACACTCGTTGCCATGGGTGATGGTCGAAACTCAGTTTTCATAATCACCACAAAAGGCGACTACATTCCGATAATGGACTCAGTGATCAACTTACAAAAAAGTGACCCTAAATTGATCAAGCTCGCTAAGCCAGTTCAACAAGATGATGATGCGAGTACATTTGCTCAAATCCAAAACGATAAATCGGATACAATCAATGATCCGAAGACGGACAATTCAATTGATCCGGCAAGCTGGAGCCGTTTGAACGATGTAGACATAGATGTATCTGCGATGGTTGAAGCTGAAAAAAAGAAACCCTTAGCGATTAAACCGAAAGAGAAGTTCTTTACTGTCGAAATGACCTGGTCAACTCCGGTTGATTTAGACTTGCATATTTTTGAGCCATCTTTCAGCGCCAATGCAGCAATCAACGCACAAACAACCGGACATGTCTGGGCTAAAGCTCCCCTTACACTAAGTCAGCTGGCTTATGGTGAATTGCAAGAGTTTGAGAAGGTTGCCTTAGGTGAAACCAGAAAGGAAGTTTACCACCTGAAGTCTGTTGACGGTAAAATTCCCGCAGGTGCCTATCAGGTGAAAATTGACTACCGAGACCGAACAATTCGTCGAAACGCCGAACCTATGACGTGCGGAAAGGGTGTATATGCATCCCCCAAGGCCACTCTACGGATTAAAACAGGAGATTTTGACACGACCAAAGAATTCACAATTCCAGCTATTGAATGCGGTAGCGCACTGATAGCCGGAAAGGTCTTGTCAAACGTCGGAACGATCCAACTTCAATAAGCTGGGTTCTCATGCTTACTTAGGTTCCAAAATTGATACATATGATGCAACAGCAGCCCCGCCCATGTTAAACAATCCGGCGGTGGTTGCGTTTGGAATTTGAATTCCCTCGGGTGCTGTTCCTGTAACCTGCATGGCGCAAAGAGCGTGCATTGACACACCTGTCGCACCAATCGGGTGGCCCTTGGCTTTCAATCCACCTGATGGGTTAACTGGTAACTT
>JBMYWL010000261.1:0-2424 GCA_049607365.1 Alphaproteobacteria bacterium
TTGACCTTAATCGAGGGTGACAACCTTACGCTTAACTTTGATGATGGACGAGTTGTTTTGAAAACTCAGGACTCCCACGCTTTTAACTGTGAATTGCCTGTCGTAGGGACGCCGAGTGACGCTGATGTCTTGGTTATCAATGTGATGGCTAAAGCAACCAAATGGGAAATATCCAGCTGTGCAGTGGCAACTGAATTTAACAAGCAACTTTTGCCCAATGAAATGGCTATTCTTATTCCATTGACCGATGGATGTGTGTTCAACGGCGATGTTGAGATGTTTGCACCAGGCAAGCACGAGACTTTAGTTGTGAGTGGGACTTGTCATCTAAGCTGCAAGTCATTGAACACGAAGTTCCTAAAAGCGGTGCTTAAGAACAAGTCAGAAAAGTGAATTTACGTATAAGAAAAAACAATCCGCTTTTCTTTCTTAAATTTTCGTAATAAACCTTTAAAAACGCATGCAAACACACACATAACCATACAGGTAATGTATTATGCTTAGTAAACCCATGTTAACGGTGCACGAAGTCGCGGCTTTATTGAAAATTAAAGAAGCGACAGTGCGAGTGTGGTTGTCCTCCGGTCAACTGCCTGCTGCCAAATTCGGTAAAGAGTGGCGCGTGGCAGAAAAAGACCTGAACACATTTGTTGAAGAGCGGATGCATAAACCTGACTTATAAATCAAAATAAAAAGAGGGTTATGTCATGTCGGAAGGCGCTGCTTCACAGCCAACACCACCAACCAATAAACTTGTTATGCGCTTTCTGCGAAAAATTGGAGATTTTCTAACGTCACCCATTGGCCCCGGCGTGCTGTTGATTTCCGCAACCATACTTGCGATTATTGTCGATAACTCCTGCTTGAGCGGTGCATATGACGCACTGTTTAACGCAAAGTTTACTGTTTCATTTGGTGGTGTTGGATTGTCAAAGCCTCTGTTGCTTTGGGTCAATGACGGTTTGATGGCGATATTCTTCCTGTCCGTTGGTTTAGAGATTAAACGAGAAATACGGTTTGGAAACCTGTCCACTTTCAGCTCCGCCATTTTACCAGCGTTCGCAGCGTTGGGCGGCATGGTTGTTCCGGCTTTGATATACGTGGGTTACAATTTCGGAGATGCCTATGCTTTGAAAGGCTGGGCAATTCCAGCAGCAACAGACATCGCTTTTGCCTTGGGCCTTTTGGCATTGTTCGCAACCCGAGCGCCGACGTCACTTAAGGCGTTTTTGCTGGCGCTCGCTGTGTTTGATGACATGGGTGCAATCATAATCATCGCGATATTCTTCACAGAGAACTTGTCACTTGTTGCCTTAAGCATCGCTGTTTTGTCGCTGGCGTTGTTGGGTGCGATGAACTGGGTCGGCATTCGCAGGTTGGATGTTTACTGTTTGGTTGGCTTGGTATTGTGGGCTGCCGTATTAAAAACAGGTGTTCACGCAACACTTGCTGGTGTTGTTTTGGCGATGGCCATTCCACTTGGCAGTCATGGTAAGTATGAGCCGGCAATTCGGTTGGAGCACAGCTTGCACGCTTGGGTGATCTTCTTCATCTTGCCCATATTTGCTTTTGCGAACGCTGGAATTAACCTGAGCGGATTTACAACCGAGCAGTTCTTTTCTGGCATCGCGCTTGGTACGGCGCTGGGTTTGGTTGTTGGTAAGCCAGTGGGTATAATGCTGCTTGTATGGATCGCATTGAAAATGGGTGTGTCGAAACTACCAGAGGGGTCGAACTGGACGCAGGTTTTGGGTGTTTCGTTCTTGGCAGGTGTAGGTTTCACCATGAGCTTGTTTATCGGTACCTTGGCGTTTGATAGTTTTGACGCAGCTCAGTCTGTACGTATCGGGGTAATACTCGGCTCTGTGGTTTCAGCGTTTGCTGGCTTGGTGTTGTTGGCTATTAGTCTGCCCAAAGCGCAAAATGCGGTAGGGGTAGAAGCTTAAAATGGTTCCTGAACTAACAATCAATCTGATAATATTTGCGATCAGCCTTTGCGGGCTGATCGTTGCGTCTGACAAGCTGCTCACACTTTTAAGTGTTTTGGGTAGGCATTGGAAAATATCAGCGGCAGTGCTTGCATTTGTTGTCATCGCGATTGGTACATCACTACCGGAGCTGACATCTTCATTGGTTGCGGTAAGTTTGGGTGACGCAGAACTGGCGATCGCTAACCTGTTTGGTTCAAATCTAACCAATTCACTGTTGATTGGTGGATTGATCGTTCTGTTTGCAAGTCCAATTTTTATGGATAAGGCGATGTTGGGTAAGCGAAACCTTATGCTCGTTTGCGCTGTAGTCCCGGTGTTGCTGATGGTTTTTGCAAGTAATATGATTGCGACTGTCAGTTTGTTTGCTCTTGGTTTGTTTGTCATCTTTTACTTGGTGAAAAGCATAAGTGGTGAAGACGCAGATGTTGAGCCA
>JBMYWL010000262.1:0-2393 GCA_049607365.1 Alphaproteobacteria bacterium
TGAAGTTAGTAACGGTCAAGTCGGTTGCCACGACAAAGCAAACGTACCTTTTTATGGGGGTGCATACGGTCGTGCTCAAGTTCCGTTAAATAACGCAGCCATTACCCCTTATGCTTTGGGCGGCATTAGCCATATGCGCTTCAGATTTTCTGACTCATGCGGTGTCTTGCCTGTGGTCGAAGGTGAGCTTACAGAATTTGCCTACGGCGGCGGTATAGACTTCAATTTTGATGAGTATACGGCTGGCTTAGAGGTTATGAAGCACAACGACGTTGTGACTTCTTTTGGCTTCAACTTTGGTGTTAATCTTGTACCTCGTTATAAGGGTTACTCGGTTCGTAACGCGAAAACACAGCGACAAAGACCACTTATCGTTCGCATTCCAGGAACCATAAGTCAGTAACAATTTGTAAGGGCTTAATCTTAATTTAAACGCCCTCTAATTTTGATACTCCCTAATTTTGCCTCCAAAGCCCGCGACCTGCTTGGCGGGCCATATTTTCAGTATCGACATAGTCTTCGCTGTATTTGGGCATTGCCATGGTCCAACCCGTAAGCGTTAATATTTCAGATATATCAACACGCTCAAGATAACACTTGGCCACGACACGACCATAACGATCGATTGCTTGCTTATCGCAGCTCACTTCTTTATCGGCAATCAACTGACGTAACAAATGAGTTGCCGCGTCCGCACAGGCCCATTTCTTACCATTTACGATACACAAAGCCCTACGTTCAGGTGCGTCAATGCCGTGTAAACGTATCTTTTTGTCGGCCACCACCATCGTATCACCGTCGGTGATTTTCACCTTACCGCTTATGTCAGCGGCGAATGAGAATGGAGCGAAACAGAAGGCGACAACCAAGAAAATAAATACACGCATAAGGGGCTTTCATTTAAATTGAATTCACCTTATAGATGTATTTATCTCTCCGCGCTACCGCCTTCCGGTTGCATTCGTATAGAAACTGCTCATTCTTTTTGAGTGGCAGAGCCGGTGAGGATCAAATCCTCACCTCCATCGGTTGTATCAATTTTCACTGCTTCGCCCTCAACAGCTTTGCCTTCCAATATCAACATGGACAATGGATCAGCCAAGTGCTTTTGAATAACACGCTTAAGTGGGCGTGCACCGTAAATCGGATCATAACCTGTTTTGGCCAGCCACTCGATTGCCGATGGACTAATATCAAAAGACAAATGTTTGTCAGCTAAACGCTTACTTAGGCCTTTCAACTGAATTTCAACGATCGTACCCATGACCTCCAGCTTCAGACGGTCAAACAGCAAGATTTCGTCAAGTCGGTTTAAGAATTCAGGACGGAAGTTCTGACGAACGATTTCCATGACACCTTCTTTAACAGCAGGGTCATCGGCACCGTTTTCACTTTCGGCAAGAACATACGCACCCAAGTTAGAGGTCAAAACAATCGTTGTGTTTCTAAAATCAATTGTTCGGCCATGACTGTCGGTCAAACGCCCTTCATCCAACACCTGTAACAGAATGTTGAATGTGTCAGGGTGCGCTTTTTCGACTTCATCAAACAAAATAACCTGATATGGCCTGCGACGCACAGCCTCAGTTAAGACACCGCCTTGCTCGTAGCCCACGTAACCCGGTGGCGCACCGATCAATCTGGCGACAGCGTGCTTTTCCATGTATTCTGACATATCAATTCGCAGAATTGCCGTGTCATCATCAAACAAGAATTCAGCAAGCGCTTTTGTCAGTTCGGTTTTACCAACACCAGTTGGACCTAAGAACAAAAACGAACCAAGTGGTCTGTTCGGGTCCTGCAAACCAGCGCGACTACGACGGATGGAGTTTGAAATAGCTGTCAAAGCCTTGTCTTGACCCACCACACGATCACGCAGATGGTCTTCCATGGCCAACAGCTTTTCGCGCTCACCTTCCAGCATCTTGTCGACTGGAATGCCGGTCCATCGTTCTACGATTTGAGCGATGCGGTTTTCAGTCACCGTATCTTGCGCATAGATATTGTCTTTGGCTGATTGATCAGACTGTTCGTGCGCTTCCAGTTGTTTTTCCAAGGCTGGAATGGTGCCGTAGGTCAGCTCGCCCGCCTTTGCCAGATTGCCCTGACGTTGAGCAATTTCCAGCTCAGACCGCGCCTGTTCAAGCGCTTCCTTAATCTTCTGACTACCAGCAAGTTCGTCTTTCTCCTGCATCCATTTAGATGTCAGTTCAGCTGAAGATTGCTCAAGCTCTTTCAACTCATCAGTCAGTTTGACCAAACGCTCCTTGCTAGACTTATCTTTCTCTTTCTTCAGTGCCATCTGCTCGATTTGCAGCTGCATAATCCGTCGATCTAGCTCATCTATGTCTGCTGGCTTCGAATCAATTGCCATGCGCAGTCCGGCCGCTGCT
>JBMYWL010000263.1:0-2374 GCA_049607365.1 Alphaproteobacteria bacterium
CTTTGGCCAATCCGTTCAGCTCAATGCGTCCATAATCAGCGTATTCAGCATGGGCAGGAACTGAAGCCATAAGTCCAGCCAGTAAAAACAGAGCCATCTTTAACGCGCGCATAATATAACACCTTCCTGAAAAAATGAAAAATGGTGCTGGTGAGAGGACTTGAACCTCCGACCTACGCATTACGAATGCGGTGCTCTACCAACTGAGCTACACCAGCCAATTTCTCCTCAGCCAATTTTCTTGCGGCCAACTTTCCTAACCTGTGGCGCTGAACAATACACCTTAACGTATCCTGAATATACGTTTGTGGGCCAGAAAAACAGCCCCGCGGGTAAGATCTGCGCTTTCGACTTATGTGATACGCTTGCTTATTTCGTCCAGCGTCCCTAGTGTCCGAGCGAGCCTTGTGCTCGACTGTTTTGGACGTCCATAAGTCCGTGCCTATTTGATAATCAAAAGCCAAAAGACCCGCAAGCGCAAACAGGCGCTTTATTTCTAAAAAATCGGGTTTTTCACATAAGGCTAAAACATAAATGAGTTTTTATTCATGACACGTGTTTTGTTAATGCGTCATGCCAAGTCTGACTGGGGCAACGTACACCAAAGCGACAAAGAGCGCCCGTTAAACGGTCGTGGTCGCGAAGCTGCTCCCGCTGTTGCACGCGCCTTGATTGAGCGCGCTTGGAAGCCAGATCTGGTTTTGTGTTCAGCTGCAACACGCACCATGGAAACATGGAACTTGATGGCAAGCGAATGGCCGGACACGCAAATTGACCCCGCGTTTCATGATGTTTTGTATTTGGCACCCAGCCACGTGCTGGAACAGGCCGTTGGCACTTATGCCGCGAAGCTTGAAAACAGCGGTCGAGATGATGGTACGCTGTTGGTGCTTGGTCACAACCCGGGTCTTGAAGACTTGGCGGCTGACTGGGTAAAAACCCTGAACAAGGCTGCCCAAAAAGAAAAAGGCGCTGACGCAGAGAAAATTAATGTCGGTCATTTTTCAACCGCTTCTTGTGCTGTGTTTGAAGGCCAGATGGAAGGGCATTATTTTGTACCGACCAAATTCTGCGAATTCCTGAAAGCCAAAGAGCTTTTGGCCCAAGCCTGAAAACCTAATAACCTAAAACGTCGTTAATACAGCTTGGCTGTTAAAGTTTTACAAGTTTTTGGTTTAAACGCCTTTCGCTTTGACTGATCTGCTTTTCCTGATACCAAATCCTCAAACATTGATCAGTGAGGAGTTGGGTTTATGGGTGCTTATGCAGAGCTACATGCAAGGTCGTTAAAAGACCCTGAGGGTTTTTGGTCTGAAGTCGCCGAACAAATCAGCTGGTCAAAGCCCTTCACCACAGTGTGTGACCAAAGCCAAAGCCCGGCGACCGACTGGTTTGCTGATGGCGAGCTGAACACCTGTTACAACGCTTTGGACCGCCACGTTGAAGCAGGACGTGGTGATCAGGCGGCGTTAATTTATGACTCGCCCGTCACCAACCAGAAAATTACATATACCTACAGCCAAATGCTTGATCGTGTGGCGAAAATCGCGGGTATGATCCGCGAACAAGGTGTGGGCAAGGGCGACCGTGTCATCATCTACATGCCGATGATTCCAGAAGCCGCCATGGCCATGTTGGCCTGTGCGCGTTTGGGTGTTGTCCACTCTGTGGTGTTCGGTGGCTTTGCTGCGGCAGAGCTTGCCACGCGCATTGACGACGCCAGCGTCAAGCTGATCATTGCGGCCTCTTGCGGGGTGGAGCCTAGCCGTGTGGTTGAATACAAACCGCTGATCGAAGCGGCGATCGACATTGCCAGCCACAAGCCAGACGGCGTCATCATGTTACAACGACCCCAGTGCGAAGCGGTCATGAAGCTTAAGGCAGATGGCGGTCGTGACATTGACTGGGTCAGTGCGGAAGCGGCGGCAAGCCCCGCTGATTGTGTGAACGTCGGGGCGTTGGACCCGCTTTATGTGCTTTATACATCTGGCACCACTGGCGCGCCAAAAGGCATTGTCCGGCAGAACGGCGGTCACGCGGTCGCACTGCAATGGTCCATGAAAAACCTGTACGACATTAACCCGGGTGAGGTGTTTTGGGCAGCGTCCGACGTTGGTTGGGTGGTTGGTCACTCTTACATTGTTTACGCGCCTTTAATCGCGGGTTGCACAACGTTGATGTTTGAAGGCAAACCGGTTGGTACGCCGGACCCGGGTGCGTTTTGGCGTGTCATATCTGAACACAAAGTGAAGGCTTTGTTCACGGCCCCAACGGCCTTGCGCGCCATTAAACAACAAGACCCTGACGGCAAGCTGGTCAATGACTATGACATGAGCCAGATGCGCACCCTGTTCTTGGCGGGCGAGCGTTGTGA
>JBMYWL010000264.1:0-2363 GCA_049607365.1 Alphaproteobacteria bacterium
GGCTTATTGCCGGGCTTGATGATGGCGGGCATGTTCATGTTGTACATTTACATTCGCTGTCGCGTGCAGCCAGAACTTGGTCCAGCCTTACCTGAAGACGAACGTAATGTGCCTTTGGCTGAAAAATTACGTTTGCTACGTGCGGGCTTGTTACCTTTCTTCATTTTTGCTGTCATGATGGTTCCATTTGTAAATGGTTGGACCTCGTTGGTGGAAAGTTCTGCGGTGGGTGCAATTACGGCGTTTTTGGCCGCGGTTGTTAAAGGGCGCATGACACGCAAGGTGTTTGAAACTTCAGTGCGCCAAACGCTTGCTATATCTTGCATGTTCATGTGGATCATTCTGGCGGCGCTTGGTTTCGGTGCTGTGTTCGACGGCTTGGGTGCTGTCAAGGCAATCGATAACTTGTTCACTGATCAGTTGGGCCTTAACCCGTGGATGATTCTAATTTTGATGCAGCTTTCGTTCTTGGTGATGGGAACGTTTTTGGACGACACGGCCATGTTGGTTATTGTGGCGCCGCTGTACGTACCGCTTGTCAACGTGCTTGGTTTTGACTTGGTTTGGTACGGTGTACTTTATACCATCACTACGCAAATTGCTTATATGACGCCACCGTTCGGGTACAATTTGTTCCTGATGCGGGCCATGGCGCCGCCTGAAATTACCCTCAAAGACATTTATGGATCAATCGCTCCGTTTGTGGCTGTGATGGTATTTGCCCTAATTCTCGTAATGGCATTCCCACAAATCGCTATGTGGTTGCCTGACTTTGTTTATGGGAAATAGGTTCGCTTCATAAGGAAGCACAACACATAATAAGACGTGAAGGGAAGATGAAATGACGACAAACAGACGTAGTTTTATTAAGGGTGCCGCAATTGCAGCACCAGCGGCTGCTTTGGCAACTCCAGCCATTGCGCAGTCAAAAATCAAATGGCGTATGCAAACTTATGCTGGTCCAGCTTTGGCTGCACATGTAATTAAGCCAGCCATCGACAGCTTTAACAAAATTGCTGGCGACGAGATGGAAATTGAGCTTTATTTCGCGGACCAGTTGGTGCCAACTGGTGAGCTATTCCGTGCAATGCAAAAGGGTACAATCGACGCTGTTCAATCAGACGATGACTCAATGGCTTCACCAACTGAAGTAACTGTTTTTGGCGGATACTTCCCGTTCGGAAGCCGTTATTCGCTGGACGTGCCTGTACTGTTTAATCAGTATGGTTTGGGTGAGATTTGGGACAAGGAATACTCGGCAGTTGGTGTTAAGCACATTTCTGCTGGTGCTTGGGACCCTTGTCACTTTGCAACGAAAGACCCGATCAATTCACTTGCTGACCTTAAAGGTAAGCGCGTGTTTACGTTCCCGACTGCTGGTCGTTTCTTGAGCCAGTTCGGTGTTATTCCGGTTACATTGCCTTGGGAAGACATTGAAACAGCAGTGCAAACTGGCGAGCTTGACGGCATCGCTTGGTCAGGCATCACTGAAGACTACACAGTTGGCTGGGCGGATGTAACAAACTACTTCCTAACCAACAACATTTCTGGTGCTTGGGCTGGTTCTTTCTTCGCCAACATGGATCGTTACAACGAACTTCCAGCACACCTGCAGGAGCTGTTGAAAGTTTGTACAGACCAAAGCCATTACTACCGTCAGTGGTGGTACTGGGGTGGTGAAGCCAACCTTCGTGTGAATGGTGACAAAATGAAGTTGACCACCATTCCTGATGAAGAGTGGGCACAGGTTGAAGACGCGGCAATTAAGTTCTGGGACGAAATTGCGGCTGAGTCAGAGACCAAAGCCAAGGTTGTTGATATTTTCCGTAAATATAACGCGGATATGCAGAAAGCGGGCCGTCCGTACCGTTACGGCTAATTCGGATATATAGTTTTTCTCCCTAAGGCAGGCACCGGGTTATTGGTGCCTGCTTATTTTTGTTATTTACTATTTATTATTTGTCTTCCTGCGTTAAATTATCTTTGTTGCAGGTACTGAGGGATCGTTTTATGTCTGGCCCAATTTCGTTTGATGAATTGAAAACCCAAGTTTTGTCAGGAGAAGTCGATACGGTTTTAGCGTGTCTTGTAGATATGCAGGGCCGTCTGATGGGTAAGCGGTTTCATGCACAAAACTTCGTCGATACTTCATTTGAAGAGACGCATTGTTGCAACTATTTACTGGCAACGGACTTGGAAATGGCGACACCGGATGGCTATGCCTCAACCAGTTGGGAAAGCGGGTACGGCGATTACGTCATGAAACCGGATCTGGACTCAATTCGTCCCATGCCTTGGTTGGACGGCACAGTGTTGGTTTTGTGCGACGTGTTGGACCACCACACACACAAAGAGATTCCGTT
>JBMYWL010000265.1:0-2331 GCA_049607365.1 Alphaproteobacteria bacterium
TTCGTTTCAACAGCTCCTGAACGATTGCCAAGCTGGTTTCAAGGTTGGGGGCAGGGTTTTCGGCATCTTTGTGGGCGTTCAGAATGTTAACAACATCGGTGCCCAGCATAGGCACGCCGAACATGCGGATTAAAACACCCTTCTCACGATTCAGTTTAGAAATACCACGCAGTAACTGCTCGCCTATGTCTTGGTCATGGTTCCAGTTTTGGCTAATTTGGTCTGTCGGTACGTCGAACATATGTCTTTCATCTCGCTTGGTTTCGTGCGTTGTGTGAACAACCGTTGATGACTTGCTAACACTGGTTCGCAACTGCTTACCCCGCGTTTTAATCAAAGCGGATGTTCACATTCATATGAATATGAAAACGAAAATGAACATGAGGTTTCGATGGGGAATTTGTCAAATTTCCAAAATTACTTTCATTTACCAACAAGCATTCATATATTAGGTGCAAACACATCAGCTTAATCTGTCTGATTGGGCATGGCTTTTGACCAAAGCACTCAGACAGTTAATACAGGACTCCGGCACTTGGCCTATCACACCTATACATCGACCCGAACCATACCTTCAAAATCTGCGCAAAAGACTGAGAAAGGCTCGACCAACACTGACATGTCAATTGCCGAGCGCCTTGTTCGCGGGTTTGCCGAGCAACTGGAAGGCATGAAAAAAAGCTTGAAGGAAGGGGAAGTCGTTATGCTAGCTATGGGAGAGGCTGGACTGCCCCGTCCTATCCACAAAATAGATCTAAAAGTATCTGGGCCAGATGTTATTATGGCGACGGTGACTTGGTTCGAGGGTGATGTTGAACAACGCGTTTATGCGGCGAGTGCTTTTCAGCCCATATTGACCAAAGAAAGCAATTCCAGCATTCCCGAAGAAACGCGCTCCATGATTGAGCAAATTCTGGGTCATCTGACGGCACATGGCATTTTGTATACACAAATGATCGCCTCTAACGCCCAACGTTCGGGTGATGCGATGCAGTATCTGACACAAGAACGTAACCGTGCGCTGGAGGTGGTGAAAGGTGCTGGCATATCGGCTGCAGACATGAATGGCGATGAAATTCGCAACAAAGCGGCTGCCGTGGTTAATCAAACTTTTGATAGCATTCAGGTTGACAGTGGTGAAGAGGCCAGCCCAACACGTACTTTGAATTAAAGGACAGGAAATTAGTGTAGCAAGAATTAAGCTACAGCTGAACGCTGCATAGGTGGCGCTTATCCGACAAACGCATTTGTCGATTGATACAGCGGCTCCTACAGTCACACATGTAACCCTAAACAAGGACTAAGTTCATGAGTGACCACAACTCAAATTTCACCGTTTCCAAAGACGCAGCGTCAAAAGCGCGTGCATGGCCGTTTGAAGAAGCGCGAAAACTTGTGGCACGTGTTCAAGGTAAAACACCTGAGAAGGGTTTTGTGCTTTTCCAGACTGGCTACGGCCCGTCGGGTCTGCCGCACTCTGGTACTTTTGGCGAAGTTGCACGTACCTCAATGGTACGTCATGCGTTTGAAACCATTACCAGCGGCGAAATTCCAACGCGCCTGTTGTGCTTTTCAGATGACTTGGACGGTTTCCGTAAGGTGCCGGGCAATGTGCCAAACCAAGACATGCTGGCGGGTTACTTGGGCAAGCCACTGACCAAGGTGCCAGACCCATACGAAAAATTCGAAAGCTTTGCTCACCATAACAACGCCATGCTGCGGGACTTCCTCGACAGCTTTGGTTTTCAGTATGACTTTGCTTCATCCAGTGAGTACTACGCATCCGGCAAATTTGACCCTGCGCTGAAGCTGGTTTTAGAACGCTATGACCAGATTATGGCCATCATGCTGCCGACCCTTGGGCCGGACCGCCGCGCGACTTATTCACCGTTTCTGCCTATCTCTCCATCCACGGGTAATGTGCTTCAGGTGCCAATGCTGGAAACAAAACCAGACGCGGGCACAATCGTGTTTGAAGATGAAGGCGGTTCAAAGGTTGAACTGCCCGTAACCGGCGGTAACGTCAAGCTACAGTGGAAACCAGACTGGGCCATGCGTCAGTACGCGCTTGGTGTTGATTATGAAATGGCTGGCAAAGACCTGATCGACAGCACCAAAATTTCAGCGCGTATCGTAAAAGCTTTGGGCGGTCGTGCAGTTGATGGCTTTAACTACGAACTTTTCCTTGATGAAAAGGGCGAGAAGATCTCAAAATCCAAAGGCAACGGTTTGACCATGGATGAATGGTTAGCCTACGCGCCGCCGGAAAGCCTTGCCTATTTCATGTACGTTAAGCCGCGTACCGCAAAACGTTTGTATTTTGACGTGGTG
>JBMYWL010000266.1:0-2317 GCA_049607365.1 Alphaproteobacteria bacterium
GTCGGCGGATGGCGGCCATGTTCTGTCTTGTCGGTTTGGTGAACTTGCCGATTATTTATGGCTCGGTTTATTGGTGGAACACCTTGCATCAAGCGGGTTCGATTGTCAGGGAAGGGGGGCCGCGTATGCCCGCTTCCATGTATTTACCTTTGCTGTATATGTCGCTTGCCTACACAGCCTTTTATTTAGGGTTAATACTTCAACGGGTACGCATGGAGCTTGTGGCGATGAAAAACAGGTCTATGATGATGTCTAAACTCAGCAGAGCGGGGGATTGATCTATGTCGAATGTTCTTCAGAATTTAAGCGACTTTGCTGCGGCGGGTTTCAGCTTTCCTGACCACACGGTTTACATTTGGACCGCATATGCGGTGTCATTTCTGGTGCTTATGGGTTTGGTGGTTTGGACACAAATTCAAACTCGGCAACAAAGCAAGCTGGCGAAAACGCTGGAGGCTGAGCGTAAAAACAACGCTTAGCCCCAGAATACGGCTAGCGCCTGAGAACTAAGTAGACCCTAAGAAATAGGGTCATCGTCAATTCTGCAACGTCTGTAAAACCCCATATCGAAATGGAAATGGTCTCTGTGCGCGGCGTTATAATCAGGTGACAAAACCAGATTAAATCGTCCACAGGCTGAACGACCAACAGATTTCAGAAAGTCTGAGTCTTTGGCGGGTTTTTTCCAGTGGTTCAGCACGGAAATTCTCTTTCCGTTCTTAAGTGAGAAGCCAGAAATATCGATGGCGTTGGCAAATGAATGTTGCGACATACGCCGTGAGCCTGCGATCTTTCGACATTGGTAAGTGCCTATATGGTGAATGCGTTTTACGGGCTGTTCGTATTTTATCTGGGCTAAAGGCTGTAAGTCTTTGTTGATCCAGTCAGCCATCGCCAAAGCTGCAGGGCAAGACAAGCTGACTTGGTTGCCAAAACTAACACCGCCAATTTCACGCACCAAAACAGCCCCTTCCTTGTGACAGCCACGGGCAAGTTGGTTGGGGCTAACGGCGGTGCTTGAAACCATTTTAAACTTCACACCACGGGCGAGTAGGCGTTTGTGACACGCTGCGAGTTTTTGTGGCTTGCTGGGTGCGTAAGATTGTTGGACTGAACGCCAAATCTCCTCACTCGCTTTTCGCGGTGAACGCCAATCAACCTCTGTCACCGGAATTTTGAACCAGGCAATAGAGCCCCAAACGACAGAGCCAGTGATAAATGCTAGGCCTAAAACTAGGGTTCGTTTACGCAAAATAATTCTCTCGATTGGGGCGTGACTTAAGTCTTGTTTGCTTGGCGCTGGAATCGGGCTAGAAAGGGGCAGCTTCGCTCAATTTCGGGTTCAAGATTTGCAAGGAAACCATTTTAGTGTCTAATGATAGCAAAACGGGCTCTGACGAAAGACCTTTTTGGGAGACCACGCCCCTAATTGAAATGACACCGGATCAATGGGAGAGCCTTTGTGATGGTTGCGGTAAGTGCTGTTTGATTAAGCTTGAAGATGAAGCAAGTGACAAGCTGGTGTTTACAAATGTCGCCTGTAAAGAATTAGATTGTGCGTCTTGTCAGTGTAAATCGTATTCAATCAGAAAACAGGTGGTGCCCGATTGTCTGGTTTTGACAGTGGACAATTTACCCGCCTATTCAGATTGGCTGCCTTATTCATGCGCTTACAAGCGTTTGTTCGAACAGGAAAGTTTGCCTGAGTGGCACCCCCTGATAACAGGCTCGACCGATGCGATGCATCAAGGTGGGTTTTCGGCAGCAAACAGAGTGGTTAGCGAGGACTTTGTAGCGGACAGTGACCTTGAAGATCATGTGGTTGACTGGGCCGGAGAGTAGCCGGAACAACGGAGCCGATAAAAAGAGAAGCACCCTAGTACCTCTATGGCCCTCAAAACTAGATATATGGGGTCAAAAAACTAGACACACTAGGGTGTTTCACTAGATAGCGAATAAAAAGAGAACAAACAGTATACAAAGCGCTAATTGTAGAATTCTGGAAAAGAATCTCTTCCCGATTCGAAAAGAGTCGTGTTAGATTCTGGTTATTGAATACGAAGACATACCGAATTTATTTAAAGACTTACTATTTATATTTTAAGAATTTATATTACTACTGATGTTTGGTTCTAATTTAGTCAATTTTCGACTAATGAACTGTAACATCAAATCTAAACAGATTTTTCTGTTTAAATATTTAAAACGACTAAGTGTATTTTTAACACTTAATATATGACTATTACTAGACTACCCAGGCGGCGGCAGAGCATTTATTTCAAGCTCATTCAATGCCTGGTTAAATTTTTGTTACTCT